>CALBTQ010000214.1 GCA_937967875.1 uncultured Pseudomonadota bacterium | reverse complement strand
GATCGTATTCGGTGACTGGAGTTCAGACGTGTGCTCTTCCGATCTTGTCGGTATCACATTGCGCATTACGCCCTCGATCAACGAGTCGGACATGGTGCGCCTGACCATTTACCAGGAAAGTTCGTCGGTCACCGACAGCCCGTCGGGCCTGTCGGCGTCGGACGTGGGCATCACCACCGCCAAGCGCAGCGCCGACACGGTGGTCGTGGTCAAGAGCCGGCAGACGGTGGTCATCGGCGGCTTGATGCAGGACAACGTCACCTACACCGAGGCAAAGGTCCCGGTGCTCGGCGACATTCCGCTGTTGGGCTACCTGTTCAAGACCAGCAAAAAGAAGGTGGAGAAGACCAACCTGTTGTTCTTCATCACGCCTTACATCATTAAAGACACGGGCGACCTGGAAGAAGTGACGCGCCGGGCGAACTTCCGCCTGCAGCAGTTCCGCGAACAGAACCGCCTCGAACGGCGCAACGAACAGCCCGAAGAACAGACCATGACCCCGCAGGATCGCGTGTTCCGGCGCGAGGATCCCAACGCCATCGAGACCGATCCGTTGGCCCGCCAGGGCGAACAGGGCGACCGGACGAGCGAGCCGCCCGCCGATGACGAAACCGGTATGGAAAGCGGCGAGGATGAAGCCCCGGTGATCGAGGAGCCGGCGGCGGAGGATGAAGAACCTGCCGAGGAACCGGCAGCCGACGACGGCGATTTCGCGCCCGGCGGAGGCGAATAACCGATGCGCAAACGTCTGGGAGAGATTCTGGTCGACATGGGCCTGGTGACGGCCGAGCAGGTCGATCAGGCCTTGGAAGCGCAACGGGAAAAGGGCGGTAGGATCGGCGAATTGCTGGTCAAGATGAAACTGGTCACCGACGCGCAGGTGCTGGCCGCGCTGGCGCAGCAGTTGGGCTTGCCGTTCCGCGAAACCATCGCCACCGAAGAAGTCGACGTTGCCTTGGTGACCAAACTGCCGATCGCCTACGCCAAACGGCGGCTGGTGATTCCGCTGCATCGAGTCGAAGACACGGGGCAGATCATTTGCGCCTGCGCCGATCCGCTCGACTACCGCACGCTCGACGACCTGACCATCTACCTGGGGCACGAGGTCGACCCCGTGGTGGCTCCGGCCGGCGCGATCTTCGATGCGATCAACCTGACCTACGATAAAATCGGCGACACCACCGACGAGGTGATGAGCGACCTCGAGGACACCGACGGGTACGGCGAAATCTACGAAGAAGCGCCCGACCTGCTGGACGTCGAGGACGAGGAAGCGCCGATCATCCGTCTGGTCAACCACCTGCTGTTTCGCGCGGTGAAGGAACGGGCCAGCGACATTCACATGGAACCGTTCGAAACCGAGTTGATGATCCGCTTTCGCATCGACGGCGTGCTCTATGAGATCATGCGTCCGCCCAAGCGGTTCCAGAACTCGATCGCCAGCCGCGTGAAGATCATGGCCAGCCTGAACATCGCCGAAAAGCGTTTGCCGCAGGACGGCCGCATCCGCATCAAGATCGCGGGCAAGGACATCGACATCCGCACCAGCATCATTCCGACCTCGCACGGCGAACGGGTGGTCATGCGCTTGCTGGATAAATCATCGGTCCGCCTCGACCTGGAACAATTGGGCCTGGGCGGCAACAAGTTGAAGGTGCTCAAGGGCCTGATCTATCGTCCGCACGGTATTTTGCTGGTCACCGGCCCGACGGGCTCCGGTAAAACGACCACGCTGTACGCCTCGCTGGTCGAGCGCAACACGCCGGACGTGAACATCCTGACCGTCGAAGACCCGATCGAGTATCAGATCAAGGGCATCGGTCAGATGCAGGTCAATCCGAAGATCGAACTGACTTTCGCCTCCGGACTGCGCAGCTTTTTGCGCCAGGACCCGGACATCATTCTCGTCGGCGAAATCCGCGACCTGGAAACAGCGGAAATCGCCATCCAGGCGTCGCTCACCGGCCACTTGGTTTTCTCGACCCTGCACACCAACGACTCGGCCAGCGCGCTGACCCGTCTGGTGGACATGGGCGTCGAGCCGTTCCTGGTTTCCAGTTCGCTGGTGGGCATCCTGGCCCAGCGCCTGGTGCGCGTGCTGTGCAACGAATGCAAACAGGCACACGAACCGTCGGCCGAAGAGTTGCAGAAGATCAACCTCAAGGCGTCCGACCTGGTCGGCAAACAGGTGTACCGGGCGGTGGGTTGCAACAGTTGTCTGAACACCGGATTCACCGGTCGTACGGCGATTTATGAGATTTTGATGGTTTCGGACGAAATCCGCGCCATGGTGCTGCAGAACGTCGACGCGACGACGATCAAGCGCAAGGCGATCGAGCAGGGCATGGAAACCCTGCGCTTCGACGGCGCGAACAAGGTGCGGCAGGGCATCACTTCGATCGAAGAGGTCTTGCGCGTCACTCAGGAGGATTTCGCCTAGTTTTTTGGGGGGGTTGTATTCCAACTCCGGCCATGGTAATAGCTTCGGGCCTTTTTTGGAAGGCTTGGTATTTAACCTTTTAACCAATTTTGGCTGACGGTCCGACCCACGCGGGCGGTGCCGGAGGCGGGTTCGCGGTGATACTGCCGCGAGGCAAGGCGTTCTGGGACGAAAGAACGCACCCGCTGACGGTCCTGGCGGGGAATGACGACCGGCGGCGACGTCAACCGGAGGAAAATCGAATGTTGACTATGAAGCAGATGCTCGAAGCCGGCGTGCACTTCGGGCACCAGACCCAGCGTTGGAATCCGAAGATGAAACCCTACATCTTCGGCGCGCGCAACGGCATCTATATCATCGATCTTCAGAAAACCGTCGATCTGTTCAAGAAAGCCCGCGCGGCGGTCGTGCAGGCGGCGGCCAACGGCGGCAAGGTGCTGTTCGTCGGCACCAAGAAGCAGGCCGCGGACACGATCCGCGAAGAATCCCTGCGCTGCGGCATGTACTACGTGAACAACCGCTGGCTCGGCGGCACGCTGACCAACTTCGTCACCGTGAAAAATTCCGTCGACCGCCTGAAGCGGTTGGAGCAGATGAAGATCAAGGGCGACTGGGGTCTGGTGACCAAGAAAGAAGGCCTCAAGCTCGAAAAAGAAATGTACAAGCTCGACAAGAACCTCGGCGGCATCAAGAACATGGAAGGCCTGCCGGCCGTGCTGTTCATCGTCGATCCGCGCAAGGAACGCATCGCGGTGCACGAAGCCAACCGCCTGGGCATCCCGGTCGTGGCGATCACCGACACCAACTGCGATCCGGAACCGATCGATTATCTGATCCCGAGCAACGACGACGCGATCCGCGCGATCCGCATTTTCGCGCACGAAATTTCCGAAGCGGTGCTCGAAGGCCAGCGGCAGTTCGAGGAGCGCATGCGCGAGAAACGCAGCAAGGCCGAGGAACTGGCGCGCAAGCCGGTCCGCGAAAAGCTCGAAGAGCTCAAGGAAGACGCGCCGCCGCCGTCGGGCGTGGACATCGAGATCAAACGGTCCCGCCGTCACGACGAAGAAGCCGCTCCCGCCGAGGATGCGGAAGTCGATGCGGCCGCCGCGGACGAGGAAGTCAGCGAATAACGAGCGGATTGCCGGCGCCGATTCGGCCGGCGATATATGGGTAAGGAGTGAACGATGGAAATCACCGCAAAGATGGTAATGGACCTGCGCGAGAAAACCGGCGTAGGCATGATGGATTGCAAGAAGGCTCTGAAAGAGAGCGAAGGCGACATGGAAAAGGCCGTCGAGTGGCTACGTAAAAAAGGCCTGTCCAAAGCCGCCAAGCGCGCCGACCGGGCGACCAGCTCCGGCGTGATCGGCGTGTACGTCAGCGACGACAGCAAGAAAGTCGCGCTCGTCGAGCTCAATTGCGAAACCGATTTCGTGGCCAAGAACGACGATTTCGCCGACACCGCGCGGCAGTTCGCGCAGCACGTCGCGCAGACGGGCACGACCGAACTGGAAGCGCTGAGTGCGGAAAAATTCGCCCTGGACGCCAGCAAGACCATCGGCGACACGATCGCCGATACGATCGCCAAAATCGGCGAGAGCATCAAAATCGGCAAGGTGCTGCTGTGGAACGCCGCCGACGCCAACCTGCTGGGCTACTACGTGCACACCGGCGCGAGCGCGGTGGGCCTGGTCGAGTTCACCGAAGTGGGCGGCAAGGACGTGGCGGAACTGGGCAAGTTCCTGGGCATGCACATCGTCGCGGCGCGCCCCGCGTACTTCCAGCCGGCCGACGTGCCCGCCGACGTGCTGGCGAAGGAAAAGGAAATCTATCGCGCCGAGGCGCTGCAGTCCGGCAAGCCCGAGCAGGTCGTGGACAAGATCGCCGAAGGCAAGCTCAACAAGTTCTATCAGGATGTTTGTCTGCTCAAGCAGATGTACGTGAAAGACCCGCAGGGCAAAACGCCGGTGGAAAAAGTGCTGAGCGATCACGGCGTCAAACTGACCCGTTACGCTCGCATGTCCGTCGGCGAATAATTCGCCCGCTCAAGGTTGAACGTGAAGCCCCCGGCGCTGCCGGGGGCTTTTTTTGTGGTTCATCCGGTAGGGCCGCGCGAGCGATAAATCCCGGGACATGTACTCGCTACGTGTTTCGGTTTATCCAAAAGGGCCGCATGGGGAAAGACTTTCTTTGTCATGCCCGCGTAGGCGGGTATCCAGGACCAGCAAACCCCTTTCCTGACCTTATCGATGGTCTCCAGTGGGACAAATGGGACACTTCGGGACACTTTTGTCCCACGGTTTAATCGCTTATTACCAACGATATCAACAGTTTGTAAAAATAAAGGGTGGGACACATGCGGAAAAGTGTCCCACGCCAATAGAATATGTGTTCTAAGGGGCTAGCCGTGTTTAGATATGTGCGAGCACAGCTTTCGCCAAGGGCGGCGAAAACTGTGGCACACGGAAAGAAGAGTCCTTCCGTCGTGCCCCCGTTTTTCATTCGATCGGTTATTCAAATATTAATTTCAAAACCAAT
>CALBTQ010000213.1 GCA_937967875.1 uncultured Pseudomonadota bacterium | reverse complement strand
CACCGAGATCTACACTCTTTCCCTACACGACGCTCTTCCGATCTGACCTCGCCGCAAATTTCCGCCCCGGGATATAAAAACTGACCGACCTTCGGCAGCCCGAAGGTGGCCGTCAGATCGGCCATGATCACCGGACCGAGCGGCTGGCCGGTATCGGCGTTCAGCCCGCTGGGAATATCGACCGCAACGATGGCCACGTCCGAATCGTTGACCAGATCGACCACGCGGGCGGCCAGCCCCTCGATCGGCTTGGACAATCCGGTACCGAACAGCGCGTCGACCACCAGTCCGCACTCGTCGAGCGCCTCCTCCAGCACTTCCAGATCGCGGTCCTTGATCAGAGGGTAAATCGGAATGTCCATGTTCTCGACGATTTTCAAGTTCGTGCGCGCGTCGCCTTTAAGCGCGTTTTTCGCACCGAGCTGGAATACGGCGACATCGTAGCCGCGATTGTACAGATGCCGCGCGATCACGTAGCCGTCGCCGCCGTTGTTGCCCGGTCCGCACAAAATGATCGCGCCGAAATCGAGTTCGTCCTCGAAGACGTCCTCGATGACCTCGGTCGCGCCCGAGCCGGCGTTTTCCATCAGCACGATGCCGGGGATCTTGATCGTGTCGATCGCCAGACGATCCATTTCACGCATTTGTTCGGCGGTGACCAGCTTCATGGCATTTCTCCTTCCCCGCCCGTATGGGCGACGGCGGACGTTATTCGTTCAAAGCCGCGGCGCGCACGCTCAACCCAGATCGAGCTTGGGCGCTTTGGCCATCACGTCGATCATTTCGCGCACGGCGCGTTCCAGGCCGACGAACACCGCGCGGGCGATGATCGCGTGGCCGATGTTCAGTTCGCGCACCTGGGGAATCGCCGCAATGTACCCGGTGTTCTTGTAGTGCAGGCCGTGACCGGCGGCCACCTCCAGACGCAGTTTTTCGGCCATGCGCATGGCGTCGAGAATCAGCCGGAATTCCTTTTCGACATCCGCCGGGCGCATCGCTTCGCAGTAGCGACCGGTGTTGATTTCCACCACTTTCGCGCCGACGTCGCGCGCGGCCTTCACCTGGTCAAGCACCGGATCGATGAAAATGCTCATCTCGATTTCATGCTCGTGCAACAGGTTGGCGGCGTTGCGGATCGCCTCTTTGCTGTGGTTGATGTTCAACCCGCCCTCGGTCGTGACTTCCTCGGGTCGTTCGGGCACCAGCGTGACGATGTCCGGCCGAACTTCGCAGGCAATGCGGATCATTTCCTGCGTCGGGGCCATCTCGACGTTGAGACGCGTCTTGACCGTTTTGCGCAACAGTTCCAGATCGCGATCCTGGATGTGCCGGCGATCGCCGCGCAAATGGCAGGTGATGCCGTCGGCGCCCGCCAGTTCAGCCAGACCGGCGGCGAGAATTGGATCGGGTTGATCGATCTTGCGCGCTTCGCGCACGGTGGCGACATGGTCGATATTGACGGACAGTTTCGGCGGCACTTTCTTCCCTCCCATTTCAAGCGATTCCCATAGGCAACTTGTCGGAAAGCATCGGATGGGATCGCCGGTAAAACCCTTAGTTCTTCTTCAGTATCTTACGATTGGTGACGTTGATTTTCACCCGCGGCCGTTCGATGTTGCGGAACCGCATGCCCTCGGGCAAAACCAGATTGAGTTCGACCGTATGCAGACCGGGCTCCAGCGCGGCGGCGTCGAGCACCAGCTTGAGATCCTCCGGATTGATGCGCGTTAGTTCGTCCTGCGAACCTTCGAGTTGCACGTCCAGCCGCTCGCGTTCGACGCTGTATTTGTATTGCGCGTTGATGACCTCGATGCGCACGCCGGGGAACATCCGTTTGACCTGCGGCGCGCCGATGTACACGTTGACCAGCACATCCTGTTTTTGCGCCAATTCCGCATGGTGACCGACCAGATCCAGGCCGACGCGCAAGGAGAACGAATCCTTGCGCCCCTCGATGTCGATGATTTCCGTGTCGACCATGTTGAGGACTTTGAGTTCCTCGCTCGCGCCGGTAATCTCGACGAACTCGGGCACGACGGTGCGGCCGAGCACCTCTTTGCCTTCGGCCGGCTTGCCGCGCAGGATCGGATTGACGCGCACGGTTTTGTTGGCGCGCTCAGAGAGGGTCAGACTGATCTGGGTCGGCGTAATTTCGGTGATCGTCGCGCCGCCGGGAACGCCCTCGATCCGCGGCGTGTAAATTTTGAAATTGCGCGAGCCGGCCCGCGCGCCCTTGAGATCGATCACGTAACGCAGTTCGTCGTCGTCGATGCCGCGCAACACGGTGTGCGTGCCGCTGACCTTGATTTCGATTTCAGCGGGAATGTCGCTGCTGCGCACCAGATCGACCGGCATGTTTTTCAACTCGACGCGCACCTTTTTGGGCAATTCCGATTCGGTCTGGCCCAGACTGACGAACGCCCAGAGCACGATGGCGAAGCCGATGCTCAGCAGCTTGATGGCCAGGTTTTCGGAAAAGAATGCTTTCAGTCGTTTCAACATGGCTTACCCGAAATGCCGGTGGATCAAGTCCAGCAATTGATCGCTGGCAATGTTGCTGGTGATGCGTCCGTAGTGCACGACGCTGACTTGCGCCCGCTCCTCGGAAACGACCAGCACCAACGCGTCGGTTTCCTGCGACACGCCGATCGCCGCGCGATGGCGCGTGCCCAGATCCTTATCCAATTCCACGTCGGTGGCCAGCGGGAAAAAGCAGCCGGCGGCGACGATGCGGCCGTTGCGGATGATCACCGCGCCGTCGTGAATCGGCGACGACGGCAGAAAGATGCTGACCAGCAGTTCGCGACTGACCTGCGCGTCGAGTTGGACGCCCTCGTCGATGTACTCGTTGAGGCCGGTTTCTTTTTCCAGCACGATCAGCGCGCCGATGCGGCGGTTGGTCAGCGCGGTCGTCGAGCGTACGAGTTCCTCGGCGAACTCGACGTTCACCGGCGAGGCGATGTTGAACGGATTCTGCGCGAACCGCGCCAACGCGCGACGGATCTCCTGCTGGAACAAAACGACGACCACCAGGATCAAGCTGCCCAGGAACGAGGAGAGCAGCCAGTTGAGCGTGTACAGGCCGAACAATTGGCTGGCGACGTAAAACAGGAAAATCAAACCGAGGCCGAGCAGGATCTGCAACGCCCGCGTGCCGCGAATCATCATCAGCACGCGATAGGTGATCAACGCGACAATCGCGATGTCGAGCACGTCGATCACGTTCATGCTGCGAAATGTTTCGATCAAGGTGGTGATGCTGTTGGCGTTCATTCATCCATCCCGACGATCGCCTCGGCGACGCGCACGGCGTCGATCATGGGGGCGACATCGTGCACCCGCACGATACGCGCGCCCAATACGACGGCCGCCGCCACCGCCCCGATGGAACCGTACAGCCGCCGATCCACTTCCTTGCCGGTCAATTCCCCGATAAACCGCTTGCGGCTCGGACCGATTAATACCGGATACCCCAACTCCGAAAAACGTTTGGTTTCGCGAATGAGTTGAAGATTGTGCTCCCATGTTTTACCGAAACCGATGCCCGGGTCAATGACAATATTATCCGCCGCCGCACCGGCCGCCAGGGCGCGCAAAGCGGCCGCGGCCAGAAAAGCGCTTACCTCTTCGATTAGATTGTCGTAATGCGGATTTTGTTGCATCGTTCGCGGCTGGCCCTGCATATGCATGAGAATCAAACCCGGCCGGTACTCGCCGACCACCTGCGCCATGGCCGGATCGGCCAGCGCGGTGATGTCGTTGACGATGTTCGCGCCCGCCGCCAGGGCCTGTCGTGCGACCTCGGCTTTGGCTGTATCGATGCTGATGGGAACCGTGGTGTGGCGGCGCAGTTCCTCGATCACCGGGAGAACCCGCTGGAGCTCTTCGTCCAACGTCACCGGTTCGGCGCCGGGGCGCGACGATTCGCCGCCGATGTCGAGGATGTCGGCGCCCTCCGCGGCCAGGGTCAGACCGTGTTCGATCGCCTGTGTACTGGAGGAAAAACGGCCGCCGTCGGAAAAGGAATCCGGCGTCACGTTGACGATGCCCATGACGGCGACATGTTTACTCAGGTCAAGTGTGAATCCATGACCGGTCCAGATCAACGATCGCTCCCAGTCGCGTCTTCGTCCGGCAGCGGTTCGTCGATTTTCTCGGCATCGAGCACTTCATCCATCGCCGGTTTATCGGCCTGCTCGGCGTTGCTTTCTTCCGGGGCGGTTTCTACCTCGACCTGAGATCGGAAGAGCACACGTCTGAACTCCAGTCACCGAATACGAT
>CALBTQ010000212.1 GCA_937967875.1 uncultured Pseudomonadota bacterium | reverse complement strand
CACCGAGATCTACACTCTTTCCCTACACGACGCTCTTCCGATCTGCCTCGCCGCGGGAACGCGCATCGCCGAGCCGGTCAGCCTGATCGATCTGCTGCCGACCTTCGCCCAAGCGGCCGGAATAGCGCCGCCGGAAAATCTGCCGGGCCTGAACATCCTCGGCGAGCTGCCGGCCGACCGCACGCTTTACGCGGAGAATATGCTCTACGGCCCGCAGTTCAAGGCGATGGTGAAAAACAACGTCAAGCTGGCGCACGACCCGACGGGGCTGCCGCGCTTTTTGTTCGATCTCGCAGTCGATCCGGAGGAGCGCACCAACGTCATCGACGATCGGCCGGAACTGGTGGTCGAGCTGCACGACGATTACAACCAATGGCAGGTGCACAACATGCAGTTGTCCGAGACGCTGGTCGGCGACATCATGGCGACGGTCAATCTGCCCGAAGACCTCAAGTCGCGCTTGTTCTCGCTGGGCTATACGGCGGGCGGCGGCGAATAATCACTCCGGAAGATATTTACCGAGCGCTTCCCACACGGCGGCGAGGCCGTGTTTTTTCTCCGCGCTGGTGACGAGCATCTGCTCGATGGGCAGGTCGATCTCGCGGCTTACGGCGCGGATCTGATCGCGGCGCACGTTGCCCTTGAGCTTGTCGGCCTTGGTGAAGACCAACAAATAAGGCTTGTGCACGGCGTCGAGGTAATCGATCAACTGCCGGTCCATCTCCAGCACACCGCGCCGCAAGTCGACGAGGATGACCACGCAGGCCAGGTTGTCGCGCTTGCCGAGGTAGGTCTCGATCATCCGCCCCCAGGCTTCCTGCTCGGACTTGGAGACCTTCGCCCAACCGTAGCCCGGCAGATCGACCAGCATGAAACGATCGTCGATGTTGAAGAAGTTGATCAGCCGCGTCTTGCCCGGTTTCTGCCCGACCTTGGCCAGCTTGCGCACACCGACCAGGGCGTTGATCAGCGTGCTCTTGCCCACGTTGCTGCGCCCGGCAAAGGCGATTTCGGGCATGGTGGGCGGCGGGTAGCCGTTGGGCTTGACCGCGCTGGTGACGAAGGCGGCGTTGTGCACTTGCATCGTTTATCCCGTGGCGTAGGCGTGCAAACCCGACAGCAGCAGGTTGACGCCCAGGTAAGTGAAGACCACCGAGACAAAGCCGATAACCGCGATGATCATGCTGCGCCGTCCCTGCCAGCCCTGGGTCAGGCGCGTGTGCAGGTACAATAGGTAAATGCCCCAGGTGACCAGACTGGCCGTTTCCTTCGGATCCCAGCCCCAGTAGCGTCCCCAAGCCTTGTTGGCCCAGATCGCGCCGGTGATGATCACCAGGGTCATCAGCGGAAAACCGATCATGATCGTGTTGTAGGTGAGCCGGTCGATGACCTTCACCTCGGGCAAAGCGTTGAGAATCGCCTCGTAACGCAGGTGGAAGATCACGACCATCAGGCACATCAACCAAGCGATGACGAGCATGGCGAAGGCGTACGGATTGTGGCCCAGATGCGCGTGCGGTACGCGATGCGTCTGCACGAGCAGCCAGAAGACGCCGGTGGTCAGCACGCCGAAGACGACGAGGAACAAGGTGAACGCCAGCGACGACGTTTCGTCCTTCTTCCGGACGATATCGCTCAGCGACTGCACGAACGCCGCCAACGCTACGAGCATCGCCAGCAACAGCAACGGACCGACGCCGGGCAGCAACACCTTGCCGGTGTGCACACCCGTGCCGGTCATCTCCGGCAGGTCGAAATAAAACTTCGCCGCGGGCAACACCGCGCCGCGGCTGGCGGCCAGCACGGCGAAAACCACGAACGCGGAAGTCGTCGCCAGGAACCACTTGAGGCTGACGCGATCCTTCAAAAAGAAAAGCACGGCGAAGGCGAAGGCGGCCAGAAACGCCGCATAGCCGATGCTGGCGACGGCCACGTGCAGGTGCAGCCAAAGCGACTGCAGCGCGGGCACCAGCGGTTCGATTTCCTTGTTGGGCGAGAGGCTGGCCAGGCCCATGGTCACGCAGGCCAGCGGCACGATAAAGGCGCCGGCGAGACGGATTTTGTATTTCCATTCGACAAACAGGTAGAAAACGACGATGCCCCAGGCGAAGAAAACCAGCGATTCATACAGATTCGTGAACGGCGGATGATCCCACCCGGCGGCCACCCAGCGCAAAATGAGCGCCAGGGTCATCGCCAGCGCGGCGACCGACGAAGCGCCGAAACCGATCTTCCACCACAGGTCCTTGCGCGTAGCCAGGTAGACCATGTAGGCGGCGGTGGCCAGCAGGAAAAGCATAAACGCCAGATCGAAACCGGCGACGCTGGTGGCGTAGGCCGTGCCGCTGGTCAGTCCGGCGACGGTGTCGCGAAGCAAGGCTATCATCGTGACAGGTTCTCCATTTCGCGCACGGTGTCCTCGAGCCAGGCGCTCAGGTGCTCGCGCCGTTTGCGGGCGGTTGCGCCGACGGTCACCGTGCCGCCCGCGATACGCACCCAGGCGCGGCGGTGGGTCGTCCACATCGCCCAGAAGAAGGCGAAGAAAAACAGCGCGCTGCCGATCCAGACGAACTTCACGCCCGGGTCGGCGGTGACCATCAAGCCGGTGTAAAAGCCCTCGCGATGGCTCGGAAAAGCGACCCGATACGGCCCCAGTTGCGTGGGTTCGCCCTTTTCGGTCAGCCACGCATCGTGCAGGGCGTCGCCGGCGAAAACGTTGATGTGAATCTGCAAACCCGCGTCGGTGTCGCGCGCCTGGTCGACGCGCAGACCGTCGCGCGTGCCGGGGATCGACTGGATGCGATCGAACATCACCGGCAGCGAGAGATCGCCGACGGTCAGCAGCGGAAAAGTCTCGCGGCCGTAGGTGGCCTGAAACAGGCGAAAGGGACCGACGCGCAACGGATCGTTGACCTCGATGGTCTTGCGCAGCGTTTCCTTGCCGCTTTCGATCACGACCAGGTCGCTGCGGTAATCCTTGGGCCGGCGACCGTCGGCGTACATCTCGACTTCGAAGCGGTCGCAGCGCACGTCGGCCGGCAGGCGATACACCGCGCCGGCGTCGTCGGTGAAGATATTCTGCATGCCGCCGCCTTCGGGCAGCAGCAGTTGGCCTTCGACGCCGAAGAGAATCCGCAGCACCGCGCCGGCGATGACGAACAGGATGCTCAGATGAATCAGCACGCTCGCGTAACGGTGCAACGGCGAGTTTTGCGCGAACAGGTGGATAACGCCGTCGCTCTGGGTGCGGGTCACCTTGCCGATTTTACGCAACCGTTCGGTAAAGAAATCGGCCAGCTTGTCGGGCGCGACCGACGATGACGCCGTTTGGCGAAGCGGCAAGGCGGCGAACCCGGAATCGTCCAGCGTGACCGAGACGCGCCGCAACTGACGCGAGGTGCGCCGGATGAAGCGGATCGTGCACAGCACGAGGTTGACCACCAGGAGCAGGATCAGCAGGAAAAACCAGACGCTGTGAAACACGTCCAGAAAGCCCAGCAGGTTCAGCCAATGCCACAGCGGTTCGCGCAGCTTTTCGGCCAGAACGTCCGGCTGGAGGGAAACGCCCTTTTGCGGAATGATCGTTCCGGCCAGACAGGCAAGGCTTAAAACGATGAGGGTGTAAACCGTCACCTTCAAGGAGGCGAGAAAATCCACCCATCCCTGTTTTTGCGCTGCCGCCGGTTTCATCGTCTGACTCCCGCCGATTGTCTGGTTGACCTAGCACGAGACACCGCCCAGTGTCAAGAAAGGTGACTGCAATTTCGCGTGTTTGCAAAGCTTTATGGGCTTGATTCGCAAAGGGCTTCGTGATAGGTGTGATGCAGATGACAGGTATGGTGTATGCCGGCAACGCGGAAGTCCGATGCAAAAGACCGTATTGATCGTTTTGTTGGCCCTGACACTGGCGGGGATAGTATCGCTGTTGTCGGGCTCGGATTTTCTGGTATACGCCCTGTCCTTCGAGAAAAACGGCAAGATTTCCTATGATTTGAACGGCGACGGCTTGACGGATCACGTGGAAATCTGGGCCGCGGGCGAACTGGTGGCCGTGGAACAGGACGTCAACGGCGATGGCCGGATTGACGCCAAGGCCACGTTTGTGGGCGACGAGTTGATCCGTTCGGAGTTCGACACGGACTTCGACGGTCAGTTCGATTATCGCGAGCGGAAGAATGAGCGCGGGGAACCAATAGCTGAGGTGCTCCGCGATGGGCAATACCAATTGTTGGGGAGGCCGGTACCGGCCACCGGGCCGTGATCGGGAGCGTCAAGCGCTCTGCCTGGCCGTCTGCTGGGAGGTGATTACATGAGCGATCATTCCGCAAGCCATACGAAAGAAGATCTGAAGAAGATCGACCAGGAAATCGAAGAGGATATCAAACACCTCAAACGCTCGAGCAATTTTCTGGCTCTGCTGGGCTTGTTGGTCATTTTGATCCTCATCGCCCTGTTTGGCTTCCGTTTCATGCAAAAACTCGGCAAGGGGTCGGATCCGGAAGGCGCGCCCAAGTTCATCGACGTGGGCATCGTGGTGGCCGACTCGGCGGTCGTTTACGCGCAGCCGAAAACCACCTCGAACACGCTGGGGCATCTGGAGCGCGACAAAGCCGCATTCATCATCGAGAACAACATCGACAACTGGTACAAGATCCAGGCGCCGATCATCGTCAACGGCGAAAACACCGGCCGCGCGCTGGTCGGCTGGATGCAGCGCAAAGACCTGCAATCGAAAAGCGAAATCCGCACACTGCAGAAGCAGTTGTCCGAGCGGGTGGAAAATACGATCGACATTCTCGACGTGAAGTGGACGATCGACGAGGTCGGCAACTACACAATCAGCGGAAAAGTGGTCAACCTGACGGCCGTTCCCTTGAAAAACATCAAGGTGCTTATTACATTCTACGACAAGCAGAATCGCGTGGTCGACACGCGCACGACGTTCGTGGCCACCGAGAACCTGATGCGTAAAAACAAGCCGGTGCCCTTCGTGTTCATCGGCAAGAACGAGAAAGATTTCAACTTCGTCAACTGCCGTGTCGATTATCGCATCGAAGAAGAGTAACGAATAACGTCGCAATCGCACGACGGCGGGGAGTGACAACGGGTCAGTCCCCGCCGCGTTTCTATGGAGACAAGGTTCATGAATCCGGTAGCCGACGCCTCGTTGTTTTCCGCCTTCGGCATTTGTTTCACCCAGGGGCTGTTCAGCTTTTTCACGCCCTGCGTCTTGCCGCTGATTCCGGTGTACCTCAGCTTTCTGAGCGGGCTCAGTTTCGACCAACTGCAGACGGCGCAGAGCGCGGGCACGCGGCTGAAAAAGGTCTTCGGCAACACGCTGCTGTTCGTGCTGGGCTTCTCGACGATCTTCGTGCTGTTGGGCCTGGGCGCGACGAGCATCGGCGGCTTTCTGACCACCTACCTGCGGCCGATCGCCTTCGGCGCGGCGGCGGTGGTGCTGATTCTCGCGTTGCATTTCATGGGCGCGATCCAGATCAGCTTCCTCAACTATGAAAAGCGCATCGACATGGGCGGCGGCGGCAAGAAAATGGGACCGCTGTCGTCGTTTCTGTTCGGGCTGGCCTTCGCTTTCGGGTGGACGCCGTGCATCGGGCCGATCCTGGCCGCCGTGCTGCTGATCGCCGCGAGCCAGCCGGGTTACGGCGCGTTTCTGCTGGCCACCTACGCGGCCGGTCTGGCCATTCCCTTCCTGCTGACGGCGCTGTTTTTGAATACCTTCATGTCGCTGTTCGCCAAAATGAAGCGGCACATGGAGACCGTCGAGCTGATCATCGGCGCGGTGCTGGTGATCGCCGCGGCGTATCTGCTGTTCAATCCGTTCACCGTGCCGCTGTGGATTCCGCTGACAGTCACGGCCGGCGCCATGGTGTTGATCATTGCGCTCAAGCTCGTCGCCAAACTGCCGGTGCGCTGGCCGGCGCTGATTCTCGCGGTGGGCATGCTCGCGGCGGGCGGTGTAATCTACGCCCAGGAAGCCGGCGCGCCCGCGGCCTGGGAGCAGACAACCTGGACCGACGAAACCGGCGCTCCGGCCGATCTGAGCCGATACGACGGCCAGGTGATTCTGCTCAACTTCTTCGCCTCGTGGTGCACGCCGTGCAAAGAGGAGATCCCGCACCTGGGGAAAATCTGGCAGGAGCACCAGGGCGAAGGGTTCGTCATTCTGGCGGTGAACGTCGACGACGAGTTGGCCGACGGGGTGAGCTTCGTCAAGGAAATGAATGTGCCCTACCCGGTCGTCTACGGCAAACTGACCGACCTGTCCACTTTCGGGTTGCGCGCGGCGCTGCCCAACAACGTGATCATCGACGCGCACGACCGCACGAAGGTGCGCCAGAACTTCACCGGCTGGCCGGGCGAAGAAACGATGCTCGAAGAATTGCGCGCCGCCGTCGCGGCGAAATGAGGAACGTATGAAACGCTTGTCGATCCTGGTCCTGGTCCTGCTGTTGGTTGCGGCGGTGGCGGCGATCGCCGCACCCGAGTCGATCAAGGAAGCCAAGTCCACCTATAAAATCATCGGCCAAACGGCCGACACGCCGATTTCTCAAGGCGCGGGCAAACCGCTGCTGATCGTCTTTTGGGCCAGTTGGTGCGGCCCGTGCATGATCGAAATTCCACACATCAACGACCTGCAGGAAAAATACGCCCCGCAAGGGCTGAAAATCGTCGCGGTGAACATGGACATGCAGCCGGAAGAGAGCGTCCGGCGCATCGTGGCGCGGCTGCGCATTCAGTATCCGGTGGCTATGCCCTCGCCCGAGTTGCTGCGCGAGTACAAAGTATCGGCCATTCCGACCAGCTACCTATACGGCGCCGACGGCAAGCTGGCGCGCACCTGGGTCGGTCCGCCCGCACCGCTGGATCTGGAAAACGCCGTGCGCGACACGCTGGGCATGAAGCTGCTCACCGCGCAGCAGGCGACGCAGGGGAAATACGAATAAGTGGGCGATGACGCGCGCCGAATCTGGACGGTTGGCGAACTGGCCGCGGCGGTAAAAAACAAACTCGAAACGACCTTCCCCGACGTTCTGGTGCAAGGCGAAGTCGGCATGCTCAGCACGCCGTCGAGCGGACACGTGTACTTCACGCTCAAAGACGATCAGGCGGCGCTGCGTTGCGTGTTGTACCGGCACATCCGCCGCTACCTGCGTTTCCTGCCCGACGCGGGCCAGGAGGTGATCGTACGCGGCAAGGTCAGCTCCTACGGACCGCGCAGCGAGTACCAGGTGATCGTCGACCACATCGAGCCGCTGGGGCTGGGCTCGCTGTATGCCGCGTTTCTGCAACTGCAAAAGGAGCTGGCGGCCAAGGGCTACTTTGCGCTGGAGCGCAAGCGGCCGCTGCCGTTTCTACCCGAGACGATCGGCATCGTGACCAGCCTGACGGGCGCGGCGCTGCACGACATGCTGCGCATCATCTACGGGCGCCAGCCGGGCCGGCACGTGGTGATCGCGCCGACGCTGGTGCAGGGCGAAGGCGCGGCGGCGTCGATCGCGCGGGCGATCCGGCTGCTCAACGAGTTCGTCGAACCGGACGTGATCATCGTCGGGCGCGGCGGCGGCAGCGCGGAAGATTTGTGGGCGTGGAACGAGGAAGAAGTGGTGCGGGCGGTCGTCGAATCGCGCGCCCCGGTCGTCAGCGGCGTCGGACATGAGGTCGACACTTCGCTGTGCGACCTGGCCGCCGACGTGCGTGCGGCCACGCCGACCCACGCGGCCGAGATGGTCGTGCCCAAGGCGGACGATCTGCTGTTCACCCTCAAGCGGCAGCAACTGCGGCTGCGCCAGGCGATGGCGCGCCGGCGGCAATTGGCGCGACTGGAATTGGCGGCGCTGCGGCAACGACTGGCGCACGAAGCCGCGCCGACCGCGTTGCCCGCGCGACGCCTGGACGATCTGCGCGCGATTTTACGTCACTCAATGCTTCGTCTGGCGCGGGAGAACATGCATCGCGCCGCCCTGCTCGCCCAGCGCCTGCGCGGTCTGTCGCCGCAATACGGCGTACGGCAGCAGAAACGGCAAGTGGACTTTACGCTCGTGCGTTTGCGCAACAACGGACGGACAATCGTTCACGCCCGCCGGCAGCGGCTCGACGCATTGCAGGCGCGGCTGGAGGCGCTCAGCCCTCTGGCCGTTTTGTCGCGCGGCTACGCGATCGTGCTGGGCGAGGACGGTCATGCGCTCACTCGCGCGGCGGACGCGCAGCGCGACGAGCGTCTAGATATACGCCTGCATGAAGGACGTTTGACCGCGAAGGTCGAAACGGTCGATTGATTTTGACACCCACCGGGCGCGGTGCTAGGATTCATTCGTCAGACAGGGGTGCCCGGCGAACGTCGGGCTGAGAACAGACCCTTTGAACCTGACCGGGGTAATTCCCGCGTAGGAAGTCTTGAGAATCGATATTTTTCTTGGTTCCTCAAGCTCTCGCGCCGTTTCCCGGCCGGGAGCTTGAACCGTTTAAGGAGACCGATCATGCCGACCCTGCTCGAACAAGCCCAAGCCGGAATCATCACGCCCGCCATCGCCACTGTGGCTGCCGACGAGGGAGTCGATCCGGAACTGCTGCGCCGACGCGTCGCCGCCGGGCGCGTGGTCATTCCGCAAAACAACCGGCGCACGTTCCACCCGATGGGCATCGGCGAAGGTCTGCGCACGAAAATCAACGCGAACATCGGCACGAGCACGAGCCATTTTTCCATCGAGGAAGAGCTGGTGAAGATGGGCGTGTCGATCGAGGCCGGCGCCGATTCGGTGATGGACCAGATCGGAAGAGCACACGTCTGAACTCCAGTCACCGAATACGA
>CALBTQ010000211.1 GCA_937967875.1 uncultured Pseudomonadota bacterium | reverse complement strand
ACGGCGACCACCGAGATCTACCCCCTTTCCCTACACGACGCTCTTCCGATCTGGCGACGACGTGTTCGGCGATTGCCTGTTGCGCCAGGTGCAGCGACTGCGTTTCCCGCCGCCGACCGGCGGCGAAGTGACCTTCGTCTTCCCGTTCATCTTCGAGCAGTCCTACGGTTTTTAAACGAAAACCGCACCGGTTTCGGCAACGAAAACGCGGTGCGGTCCAAGTGCGTTTATTTCGCGGGCAGCGCGGCGATCTTGTCGTATAAATCCTGCTCCAACAGATCCAGGCAGATCATCGTGCCCGCGCCGTTTTCCTGCGTCCCGAGCACGTAGGCGACATGCAGGTCGTGCGTAAGGAAGATCGCCTTGAGGTGCGGCGAGGCTTGCTCGGCTGTGTACTTGGCCAGGAAATTTTTAACCAAACGCGGGTGATGGAAATGGCCGGCGAGTTGTTCGCCGCTTTGCCCATTCAGCACGGCGTTGGTGAAAACCTTGGTGTCGATTTTCTTGAAGACCGATTTGGTCGGTTCGCCGGGCAGAATGATCCGCACGAAGGGATAGCCGACCTGCCGGAAGTTCTGCATTTGCAGATCGTCCGCCTGCGCTTCGAAAAGGCTCACGCGCCCGTCGCGATCCAGATCGCGCTCGACGAAGATTTGTTCCTGATGAATCAACGCCTGCTGGTTGGCGTTTTTCGCCTGCACAACATCGTGATACAGGCTGGCCACGAAAAAGGCGACGCTGACGATCAACGCCAGAATCAACAGCAGGTCTTCGGTCCGCTCGAACATTTTCTTATGATGATCGCACAGGTAGCGCGGTTTGATCCCGAACATGCTGAATCGTTTGACGGCCACATACTTGGCCGGCGATTGGCAATTGGCGCATTGGGGCATGGGGACTGCAATCCTCCGTCAATTGTTGTGATAATTACATAGCAATTCTCGCCGCCAGTTGCAACAGGGCATTGAAGGGCGATCCTTTTTTGCCGGGCCCGAACTTGACACCCCCAAGAGCTTGCACCTACAATCTTGGCAACTTTCATAAGTTTTTTCGAGGAATTGCACATGGCCAGCATCGAATCAAAGACCGGCACCTTTCTGAATGCCGACAAAATGCAGGTTTTTTACCGTCATTGGCCCGTCGCCGACGCCAAAGCCGTCGTGGTGATCTGCCACGGTCTGGGCGAACACGGCGATCGCTACGGCAATCTGGTCGACCGAATCGTTCCCGCCGGTTACGCCGCCTTCGCGCACGATCATCGCGGGCACGGCAAGACCGCCGGTCTGCGCGGTCATGTGGACAGCTTCGACCAGTTCCTCAACGACGTCTACCGGATGATCGCCATGGCCCGCGAGACCTATCCGGAAAAGAAGATATTCCTGCTCGGCCATTCGATGGGCGGCCTGATGGTGCTGGCCTACGCGTTGCGCCATCCCGACACCATCGACGCGGTGATCGCCAGCGGCGCGGCGCTCAAGCTCGCCGTGGAAGTGCCTAAATTCAAGGCGGCCCTGGGCAGCGTGATGGCCAAAATCTGGCCGACGCTCTCGTTGTCCAACGAGCTGGACCCGAATTTGATCTCCCACGATGCGGAAGTCGTGCGCGCCTACGTCGCCGATCCGCTGGTGCACGATCGCGTGACCGCGCGCTTCTTCCAGGAGTTCACCGACACGATTTACAAAACCAACCTTGGCGCCGCGGCGTTGACCATGCCGCTGCTGATGTTCCATGGCGGCGACGACGCAATCTGCCACCCCGACGGCACGCGCGCCTTTTTCGAACTTGCCGGCAGCAAAGACAAGACCTGCGAAATTTTTAACGGCCAATACCACGAAGTGCTCAACGACCTGGACAAGGACAAGGCGCTGGATCTGATTCAGCGCTGGCTCGACGAGCACGTGGTCGGCTAGTGGAGGAATGAGTGTACACCCTCGGCCAACTCTTAACCGATCGGGCGAAGAAATACTCGGATCGTACTTTTTGTCTGTTCGAAAACGAAGCGCTCAGCTACGCCTCGATGGAGGCCACCGCCAACGCGATGGCGCACGGTTTGATCGAACAGGGATGCAAACCGGGCGATAAAATTGCGGTGCTGCTGCCCAACATTCCCGAATGGCTGATTACCTTCTTCGCCGTGGCCAAGGCCGGCGCGACGGTCGTGCCGATCAACAGCTTGCTCAAGCGCGAGGAAGCCCAGTTCATTCTCAACAACAGCCAGGCCAACAAGCTGATCACCATTCCGCATTTCGTCGACCAGTTGCGCGCCATCCGCAACGAGATGGAGCACCTCAACGACATCTACGTCGTCGCCGACGAAGCGCCACGCGGCATGAAAATTTTCGATGAGTTGCTCGCCGAACGCGAGGATCCGCCGAAGGTGGATATCGGCGACGACGACATCGCCGGCATCATTTACACTTCGGGCATGACCGGCCATCCCAAGGGCGCGATGCTCTCGCACCGCAACTACCTGGCCAACGCCGAGAAGATCGTCACGGCGATGAAGATGAACGAGCGCGACCGTTTCATGAACATCCTGCCGATGTTCCACGTCAACGCGCAGTTGGCCGCGTTTCTCGCGCCGCTGTACGCCGGCGGCTCGATGGTGCTCATGCGCGGATTCTCGCCGCGCGAATTTCTGCCCGCGCTCGATCGCTACAAGGCCACGGCCTTCGTCGGCGTGCCGACGGTCTACGCCATTCTCAACGAACTGCCCGACGCGGAAAAATACGACCTGTCCTCGTTGCGCTTCTGCATCTGCGGCGCGGCTCCGATGAAGGTCGACGTCTTCGAACGCTTCGAGGAAAAGTACAACGCGAAAATCATCGAAGGCTACGGCCTGTCCGAAGCGACCTGCGCCACCAGCATCAACCCGATCGACGGCAAACGGAAAATCGGTTCGATCGGCCTGCCGCTGCCGGGCGTCGAGATGAAAATCATCGACGACTCCGGCAACGAAGTCCCGCAGGGCGGCGAGGGCGAAATCGTCATTCGCGGCGAACTGGTGATGAAGGGCTACTTCAAGGACGACGAAGCCACGCAGGACACGCTGCGCGACGGTTGGCTGTACACCGGCGACATCGGCTACGTCGACGAGGACGGCTATTTCTTCATTCGCGGCCGCAAAAAGGACATGATCATCCGCGGCGGCGAAAACATCTATCCGCGCGAAGTCGAAGACGTGCTGATCACGCATCCGGACGTGCTGGAGGTCGCCGTGGTCGGCAAGACCGATCCGATCTGGGGCGAGGAGGTCGTCGCCTACATCGTGCCGCAGGAAGCCAAAACGCCCAGCCGCACGCAGATTCGCGAATACTGCCGGCAGCACCTGGCCGATTACAAATGCCCCACGCGCATCGTGTTCGTCGATAAGATGCCCAAAACCGCGTTGATGAAAGTGCGGCGCTGGGCGTTGCGCGATGAGTAAAGCGACGCCGATTCGACAGTCGAGAAAAAGATGATTCGTCACTTTTGCCGCTTTTGCCA
>CALBTQ010000210.1 GCA_937967875.1 uncultured Pseudomonadota bacterium | reverse complement strand
TCCCGGAGTTTTCGGTCTCCCTTCTCCCCGTGGGAGAAGGGTCGGGGATGAGGGCTCGTTCACCTGCCGAAAAACACGGGACACGCAACGAGTGCATGTCCCGGAGTTTTCGGTCTCCCTTCTCCCCGTGGGAGAAGGGTCGGGGATGAGGGCGTCCCCCGCGATTTCCTGGGCTTCGCCCTTTGCTACTGACCTTCCGCCCCTCCGGGGCTATTCGGCTCCGAGTGGGGCGCGATTGCCGGCGCTTGCGGGGGCGTTTTTCTTTAACGATATTCGCGCAGCTTGTCGTTGAGTTGCCGTAGGCAGGTCGCGCAGAAGTCCGTTTCCTTCTGGTCGATGTCTTCCACGTAGGTCGAGGGGCGCATCACGCACACCGGGTTGAAGCAGTGCACGAGGCCGAAGTTGTGGCCCATCTCGTGCACGATTTCCTTGCGGATGCGATCCTGCAGCAAGAGGGGATCGGCGCGCAGGCCGTAAAAACTGTTGTCGAGCCGGAAATAGGAAAGCAGCCCGCCGATGCCGTTGAGCTGCGCCTGTCCGAACAAAAAGGTGAAGATGGGCAGGAAAAGATCCTGGCCGGTGATGCCGAAGACCTTGAGCGCGTCGGGCGGCGGATCGACGATGATCTCCTGCAACAGCTTGGCGGAATTGTACTGGTTGCGCATGGAATCGTACGCCTGCGCGATGTCGATCTGCCGGCCGCTGATTTGTGATTCGAGCTGAAACGCGTCGTGTACGCAGTGGCGGGAGAACTCCATGATGGACCGATCCACTTCGCCCAGAGGGATCAGGTAGATCATGTTTGCCGCCATTTAATTCCTTAGGTCGTATTTTTTGATTTTGTTGTACAGCGTCGCCCGGTCGATTTCCAATACCTCCGCCGCCCGCGAGATGTTCCAGTTCAACTGTGTGAGCACGCGCTTGATGTGGTCCTTTTCGATATCCTGCAGCGAGATCATGGAGGAAGTGACATCCTCGTTGGCCGTGGGGAACGACAGGTCGTCGACGTCGATGCGGCTGCCCTTGGCCACGACCATCGCCCGCTCGATGACATTGCGCAGTTCGCGCACATTGCCCGGCCAGGCGTAGCGGGTCATGCGGTCCATCGCGTCGGCGGAGAAGCCGTCCTGCTGGCGGTTCATCGACAGCGAGTACTTTTTAAGCAGGTAGTTGGCGATCAGCGGGATGTCCGAAACGCGCTCGCGCAGCGGCGGCAGGTTGATCATGAACACATTGAGGCGGTAGTAGAGGTCCTCCCGGAACGACTCAACCTTGATCATCTCTTCCAGGTTTTTGTTGGTCGCGCTTATCACGCGGAAGTCGGTGGCGATTTCCTTGTTGCCGCCGAGGCGGTAATAACGCTTGGTTTCGATCACGCGCAGCAAATCCATCTGCATTTTGGCGGAAATGTCGCCGATTTCGTCGAAAAAGATGGTGCCCTGGTTGGCCATCTCCAGCTTGCCCTTGCGCGGGAACTGCGCGCCGGTGAACGCGCCTTTCTCGTGGCCGAACAGTTCGCTTTCCAGCAGCCCTTCGGGGTAGGCGCCGCAGTTGATCGACACCAGCGGGAAATAGCGCCGGTTGCTGTTCATATGAATCGCCCGCGCGACCAGTTCCTTGCCGGTGCCGCTTTCGCCGCGAATCATCACCGTGGCGTCGGTTTTGGCGACCTCGGCGATCATCTTTTTCACGCCGTGCATCGCCGGGGTGTCGCCGATGATCTCGTCGACGGCCAGCATCTCGTCGACCCGCTCCTTGAGGCTGATGTTCTCCGACAGCAGCCGCATGCGGTCGATCGCGTTGCGCACCAGGTGGCTCAGTTCGTCGGGGTCGATCGGCTTGCAGATGTAATCGAAAGAACCGTCTTTGAGCGCCTGAATGGCCGTATCCACCGAGGCGAAGGCGGTGATGATGATCGTGATGATGTTCGCGTCGATGTTCTTGATGTGCCGCTGCAACTCGATGCCGTCCATGCCGGGCATTTTGATGTCCAGCAGGACGATGTTCCATTTGCGTTCCTGCAACTTGGCCAGCGCCTCGTTGGCGTCGGCGGCGGTATCCACGCGGTAGCCGTCGGCTTCGAACCAACTGGCCAGCGAATCGCGTACGGAGAATTCGTCGTCAACGATCAAGATACCGATATCTTGCGGTTGCATCGATCTGTTCCTCTCGTTTCATTGCCTACGGTTGCGGTGTGGAGGCGGTGTTGACTTCCTCCGGTTTCAGGCGCGGCAGGGTGATGATGAACGTGGTGCCTTGCTTGATTTTCGACTCCACGTTGATCGTGCCCTTGTGCGACGCCACAATACCATAAACGACGGACAAGCCCATTCCAATGCTCTTCTTGGATTCTTTATGCGAAAAGAACGGTTCGAAAATGTGCGGCAACACGTCGTCGGGGATGCCCTTGCCGGTGTCGATAAGGCGGATTTTCACTTCCTGCGGCTGATAATCGGTGCGGATGGTGATCTGTCCGCCGCTGTCGTCCATCGCCTCGTTGGCGTTGACCATCAGCGCGAGGAACATCTGCTGTAGGCCGCTGCCGTCGCAGTAGAGCAGGTCGTCGCCGTCGCCGATTTCCTTGACCAGTTTGATGTTCTTGACGTCCAGGCTGTGTTTGATCAGCGCCACACTCTTGTCGATGATCGAGTTGAGGTGCTCGCTGCCGAACTCACCGAACGAACGTTTGGAGAACATCAGCAGATTGCGCACGATGTCGCCCACGCGCTTGACCTCGTTGGCGGAGATGTCCAGGTGGCGGCGGATGGACGCCAATTGTTTTTCGTCGAGCGGCTGCCGGTCGATGAGCTTCATCGAAAGTTTCAGGTAGCTCAGAATGCCCGATAACGGATTGTTGATTTCATGGGCGACCATCGCCGACAGCTTGCCGAGCGAAGCCATCTTCTCGGACATCAACATTCGTTCGTGCACCTTTTTCAATTGCTCGGAACGCTTTTCGACCTTCTGCTCCAGCGTTTTGCTCCACTCCATCAAATCGTTGTGGGCGTGGCGCAATTTGGTGATCATCATCCGGAAGGAGCGGGCGAGGGAGCCGATTTCGTCGTTGGTGTAGATCGTCGGCAGTTGGGCGTCCATGTCGCCGGCGGCGATCTGGGTGGTCGCTTTGGTCAACTGGCGTACCGGGCGCATCAACAGGCGGGCGACGATCAGCACGATGGCGATCACGGCGATCAGCGTGATCAGCAGGTTCATGGTGAAGAACTGCTTTTCCTGCTGGTAGGGGCGGAGAATTTCCTCCTCGTGCGCGCCGACGCCGATGATCCAGTCGTAAGGTTTGAAGTAGATGAATTTGGCGATTTTCAGCGAGACTTTGCCGTCGGGGTCTGGCCAGGGATAACGCAACGTGCCCACCTTGGCCGGCGGCAGCTTGAGTCCTTCGTCGCGCAGTTTGGTAAAGACCTCCTTCAGCGGTTCCTCGAGTTTGTTGTAATCCTTGTTTTCCAGCACCGGGTGGATAATCACCGAGCCCTTGCTGTCGAATACATAGCAGTAGCCGGTTTCGGCGACGTGGATGTCCTTGATGATCGTACTGAGCGATTGCAGTTCGTTGCCGTCGCGCCAGGAAGGCGAGGCGCCGGTTACCGCGTCGGCTGCGGTGTCGACCTCGCGTTTTTTCAGGCGATCGAGCGCTTCCTGCGCCTCGCAAAGCATATACAGACTGTGGGCGATCTGCTCCAGATCGTTTTCCGCGTTGCGCAACGAATAGCTGCGGAAATTGTTCATGCTGAAGTAGGCGTAGTTGATCAGCGGAATAATCGCCACCGCCATGGCCAACAGAATCAGCTTGGTCTCGAACTTAAGGTTGCGGATCACATGCAACCGCTGCCATTTGTCGCGATGATTTTCACTCGGATCCCGATACGAGACTTTGTACTGATCGGTCTCCGTCTTTTTTCCCGCCATGGCCGACACCAATCAAGGGAGGGGTTTGATTGTAGTTTCACTTGATTGGGAATGATAAACACACCGCCGGTGTCGCGTCAACGTTCACCGGCGGATGGTCACTTTTTGTTCGGATGGCGATTTTTCTTCGGATCGTCGCGCAATTTGAGTTTGCCGTTTTCCATGTACAACGCGGCGAACGGGTTGTCCGACGCCACGCCGCGCCGTTGCGGCTCGCGCGGCTGTTGCTGCTGCTGCCGTTCGCGCGGCGGGAACTTCTTGCCGCCTTCGCGCGGGGGGAACTTCTTCGCGTCGCGCGGCGGCCGGTTGCCTTTGGCGGCCGGCTGCTTGGCGGGTGCGGGCGGCGCGGGGGTGGTCTGCTTGATGGACAACGAAATGCGCTTGCGTTCGCGGTCGACGCCGATCACCTTGACCTTCGTATGCTGACCGACCTCGACCACCTTGGTCGGATCGTTGATGAAGTGGTGCGACAATTCCGACACATGAACCAAGCCGTCCTGATGCACGCCGATGTCCACGAACGCGCCGAAGTCGGTAACGTTGGTCACCACGCCTTCGAGGATCTGTCCTTCCTGCAGGTGCGCCAGCTCGGTGATGTCCGGATCGAAAGCGACCGATTTGAACTCGTCGCGCGGATCGCGGCCGGGCTTGGCCAACTCGGCGAGGATGTCCTTGAGCGTCGGTTCGCCGACTTCCTCGCTGACGTATTTGGCAATGTCGATCTGCTTGCGCAATTCTGCATCGGTCATCAGCGACGGCACGTCGGCGCCAAGGTCGGCGGCCATCTGCTGGACCAGCGAATAGCGCTCCGGGTGCACTGCCGAGCCGTCCAGCGGATTTTCCCCGGCGCGGATGCGCAAAAAGCCCGCGGCCTGTTCGAAGGTCTTCGGGCCGAGCTTGCTCACTTCCAGCAGTTGCTTGCGGTTGCGGAACGGACCGTTTTTCGCGCGGAACGAAACGATCGCCTGCGCCTGGCCGCTGTTGAGGCCCGACACGTAGGACAGCAATTCCGCGCTGGCCGTGTTCAATTCCACGCCCACCGCGTTGACGCAACTGACGACCACATCGTCGAGGCTCTTTTTCAGCGCCGGCTGGTCGACGTCATGCTGGTACTGGCCCACGCCGATCGACTTCGGTTCGATCTTGACCAACTCGGCCAAGGGGTCCTGCATGCGCCGGCCGATGCTGATCGCGCCGCGCACGCTGACATCCAGGTCGGGAAATTCACGCCGCGCCGTTTCGCTCGCCGAATACACGCTGGCGCCGGCCTCGCTGATCATCACGATCTGCGCGTCGTTTAGTTGATCGCGGTCCATCTTGCGCAGGAACGCTTCGGTTTCGCGAGATCGGAAGAGCACACGTCTGAACTCCAGTCACCGAATACGATC
>CALBTQ010000209.1 GCA_937967875.1 uncultured Pseudomonadota bacterium | reverse complement strand
TCGTATTCGGTGACTGGAGTTCAGACGTGTGCTCTTCCGATCTGGCTCGGCGATCAAGGAATTTGCGCCGCATGTGATGGGCGAAACGGAAATCGATCTGAAAAACATCGATTACGTGCGTCAGGCGTTGATCAGCGTCGTGAACAATCCGGGCGGCACCGCGTACGCCGCGCGGATGAAAAACCTCACCGTAGCGGGCAAAACGGGCACCAGCCAGGTGCGGCGCATCGGCAAGCAGCGTATGCACATTTCGACGCTGCCCTACGAGCATCGCGATCATGCGCTGTTCGCCTGTTTCGCGCCGGCGAACGATCCGAAGATCGTCGTGGTGGTCGTGGCCGAACACGCCGGACACGGCAGCAGCGTGGCCGCGCCGGTGGCGATGAGCCTGCTGTCGACATACTTGCACGTAACGCAACAACATCCGGAGTTGGTCGCTCCGATCGGCGAGCGGGAGCAGAAGTGATGTTGCAGAAACCCTCGCGGCGGCAGATCCTGCGCAATCCGAACCGGCGATTCGTCGGGCGCATCGACCGGCGCGTTTTCGCCAATTTCGATTGGACGTTGCTGATTCTGGTCGCCCTGTTGTTCCTGATCGGTTTGCTCAACCTTTACAGCGCAACCAACGACAGCGACATCGCCGACAAGTTTCAACTGCAACTGGTGTGGATGGTCGTCGGTTTCGTTTTGATGTGCATGGCGTTCCTAGTCAACTACCAGTACTTCGAAAATGCCGCCTACGGCATATTGATCGCCATCAACGTGATGTTGTTGGCGACGTTGATCATCGGGCAAATCAGCCACGGCGCGCAGCGCTGGCTGATGCTGGGACCGGTCCGCTTCCAACCGAGCGAGCTGGCGAAGATAGCCGTGATTCTCGCCCTGGCCAAGTTCCTGGCCGCCAACCGCACGACGCGCGGTTACAACCTCAAGGAACTGGGCATCCCCTTCGCACTGGCCGGCGGGCCGATTCTTTTGACGATGCTGCAGCCGGATTTGGGAACGTCGATCATGATCGGGCTGATCGCCTTTTCGATGATCGCGTTCGTCGGCATTCGCCTGCGTACGCTTCTGGGCATGTTCTTCTCGGCGGCAGCAGTCGGCGTGTTCGGCTTTTTATTTTTGCTGCACGATTACCAACGCGACCGCATTATGACTTTGTTCGACCCGAGCCGCGATCCGCTGGGTACGGGTTACCACATTCAACAGTCGAAAATCGCCATCGGCTCGGGACAGTTTTTCGGCAAGGGCTGGTTGCAGGGTACGCAGGCCAAGCTGCAATTTCTGCCCGAGCACCACACCGACTTCGTGTTTTCGGTGCTGGCCGAGGAATGGGGTTTCATCGGCGGGCTGGTCGTGCTGGCGCTTTTCTTTGCGTTAATCGCCTGGAGTCTGACGATCGCCACGCGCTCGAAGGACCACTTCGGGACGCTGGTGGCCGTTGGGCTGGTGGCGTTTTTGTTCTGGCACATCTTCATCAACATCGGCATGGTGCTGGGGATCATGCCGGTCGTCGGCGTGCCGCTGCCGTTTCTCTCCTACGGGCGAACATCGATGTTGACGGTGATGATCGCCATCGGTCTGCTGCTCAACATATCCAGCCGACGGTACATGTTCTGATTATTGATTAATCGATTATTTTCATTATCGTGCCGCAGTGCCCGCACGTGCCGCCCGGTTGCAACCGACGCCGGTCGGTGCGGTAGCCGCTACGCTCGATGACGACCTGACCGCAGTGCGGGCAGAGGGTGTCCGCACCGTGCGCCAATTGCACGTTGCCGAGAAAAACGTAGAACAATCTTTCTTTGGCGATCGTCGCCGCCCGTTCCAGCGAGGCGATCGGCGTTTGCGGCGCTTGAAATTTATGCTGCGGGAAATAACGAGAGAAATGCAGCGGGATATCCGGCGAGACGGACGCCAGCCAAGATCGGAAGAGCGTCGTGTAGGGAAAG
>CALBTQ010000208.1 GCA_937967875.1 uncultured Pseudomonadota bacterium | reverse complement strand
CGGCTCGTCGTGGCGGGCCACCCGCTCGATTTCGGCCAGCGTCAGACTTTCGCCGTCCAACAAACCAGGCTGTCTCACCGTTGTCTCCCCTTGGTTGAGCGCCCCGATTATACGGGTTGTCCCGCGCCGGGCCAAGCGCCGATCGGGGGTTGAGCATTTGGCGTTAAGTGATACGATCCAACCACTTATTATCGCCCACCGATCAGCCAAAGGAGAAACACCGTGAAGCTGTTTACCGATCCGCAGGAGATTCTGGCCAAGACGTCGCTCGTCGACAATTTCATCGAAATCGTGAAGATCGACTCGCAATCCGACGAGACCGTCGAGACGATGCCGTCCACCGTCACCCAGCTCGACGTGCAGCGCGTACTGCAACAGAAGCTGGCCGCGCTGAGCTGCACCGACATCGTGCTGGATGAAAACGGCTACCTGTTCGCCACCTTCCCCGGCAACGTCGCGGACAAACCGGTCATCGGCCTGCTGGCGCATGTGGACACGGCCACGGATTATCCGGCCAGCGGCGTGAAACCGCAGCTTCATAAAAACTATGACGGCGCGCCGATTAAGCTGGGCAACGACATCGTGATCGACCCGGCCGATTCACCCGAGTTGAAAGACTGTCTGGGCGACACGATCATCACCGCCGACGGCACGACGCTGCTGGGCGCGGACGACAAAGCCGGCGTCGCGGCGATTCTCGCCGGTCTGGAGATGCTCAAAAACGATGACTCGATCCCCCGCCCGACGTTGCGCATCGGCTTCACGCCGGACGAGGAGATCG
The DNA here is from genome assembly GCA_937967875.1 of uncultured Pseudomonadota bacterium. Classification (GTDB taxonomy): domain Bacteria; phylum Lernaellota; class Lernaellaia; order Lernaellales; family Lernaellaceae; genus CALBTQ01. Next base: position 1,810 of record CALBTQ010000208.1, on the reverse strand, counting down.
GCAAGGGCGCTTCGAAATTCGACATCGAACGCTTCGCCGCCTTCGCCGCCTACACCTTCGACGGCGGCAAGCCGGGCGAACTGAACGCCGAAACCTTCAGCGCTGACGGCGCGACCGTGAAGTTCACCGGCGTGGCGGTGCATCCGGGATACGCCAAGGACAAAATGGTCAACGCCCTGCGCTACGCCGCGAAGTTCCTGACCGAATGCTACCCGGACGAAAGCCCGGAGCGCACCTCGGGCCGCAACGGATTTTTCCACCCGCTCAAGATCGAGGGCAACGCGTCGGAAGTGAAGATTACGTTCATCCTGCGCGACTTCGACGACGCACTGCTGGCCGATCGCGGCCGCCGCTTGAAGGAACTGGTCGCGAAAATCGCCGCCGAGGAACCGCGCCTGCAAACCGAAGTGCAGATCAAAGAGCAGTACCGCAACATGGCCAAATGGCTCAAGGACAAGCCGGAAATCGCCGCGAAGCTCGACCAGGCAATCAAAGACGCCGGCCTGACGCCCGACAGCGTGCCCGTGCGCGGCGGCACCGACGGCAGCGGCCTGACCGCCAAGGGGCTGCCGACGCCCAACGTGTTTTGCGGCGCGATGCTGATGCACGGCCCGCGCGAATGGGTTTCCACGCGCGCGATGGGGCTGGCGACGTGCACCATGCTCAATCTGGTGCAGCGCTGGGCGGAATAGCGGAAAGCTAAAAACTCATTTCCCGCAGGAACGACGGATTGTCGGCGGCGTCACATGCGTCGCCGATCACGTTGCCGTAAAGGCGTTCGCCCAACGGTCCGAGCGTCGTGCACTCGCCGGTGGGCGTCAGGCCGATTGCATTAAACGACGGCGACAACCAGATCGCGCCGCCGGCATCGCTCGCCGGCGCATCGATCGTCATGTCCGCCACGGTGGGTCCAACCACGAACAGTTCGTAGCCCGCTTCATCACCGGCGACCTCGACCGTTACCTCGATCGTCGTCGCCTGCGGCGACAGGGCAAAAACGGCGGTCAGGCCGTCGTCAGGGCGATCGCTCAACGCGGTCGCCGACGGGGCGGAAATCGAGACTACCTCGCCGCCGCTCAAGCCGACGACGATCACCTGGAAGATCGCCAGCGGCGCGTCGGACAAACCAAGCGAGTCATCGAGCGTCACGGTCAACGATGCCTGCGCCGGCGCGGGCGCGGCGAAGGCAGTGGCGAACACCGGCGGACCCATACGGGGCGCAACGCCGTCGTTGGTGAGCATCTCGCCGACCGGAGCGAAGCCCGGCGCGGCTTCGTCAAGAAATGCATACACCGTTTTATTGGCCGCCGAGGTCCACTGCATGTTCATCGCGTTGTTGGAAACGCCATTACGCAAGCCGGTGAACAGATCGTAGTTACCGCTGAAAATCCGATCGCCTTTCGGGTAGACGCGGGTCAATCGTTGTTCGACGCGGTTGGCGGAAATCATCGCCAGATCTTCCAACGACGATTCGCTGTTGTTTTTTATTTGGCCGTCGTCTCCCATAAGGAAAAACGCGGGTTGCACGGCAAACATTTCACTGGACACTTCCAACAGCACGCGACCGCGCAGTCGGCCGAGCGCCGGATAGCCGACCACCCACGCCAGCTCGCGCGGCGTCAGCGCGTCGATTTCCTCGCGCGTGGCGGCGTCGAGGTTGAGTAAATATTCGTCGAGCCAATCGGTCACGGCATACAACGGACCGTCGGCGGTGAGCGGCGACGGATCGACGAGAAATTCGGTGAACAGCGCGCGCAGGTCATCCATCTCCTGCGTTCCGGTCCCCACGTTCCACCCGAAGCCGAGTACG
>CALBTQ010000207.1 GCA_937967875.1 uncultured Pseudomonadota bacterium | reverse complement strand
CGCCGACCGCCTGGCCGCCCGGGCGCTCGCCGGCGTGCAACAGGCCGTGGCGACGCTATCGTTGAAATGATCTCTCAGGACAGTTTGCGGATTTCCTCGGCCAGCGCGGCGAGCATCTGTGCGCCGTGGCTGCGCGGTTTGTAATCCCAGATGGTGCGCCCGAAGCTCTGCGCCTCGTCGATGGCCACGTTGTAGCCGACCACGGTTTTGGCCACGCGGTCGGCGTAGAAATCGCGCAGCTTGGCCAGAATCGCGTCGGCCAGATTCGTGCGGCGGTAGAGCGTGGGCACCACCAGCGAGATTTTCAAATCCTTCTTGCCGTAGGTGTCGCGCACGTTGGTGACCGTCTCGTCGATTTCACTGCATCCGTCCAGCGCCAGGTAGGTCAGACTGACCGGGATGATGATTTCCTTCACCGCGAGCATGATGTTCAGGGTGATCAACCCCAGCGACGGCGGGCTGTCGACGATGATGTAGTCGTAGCCGCGCAGCTTGTCGAGCTTGTCCTTGAGCTTCATCACGCGATCGTCGTCGACCGCGGCGATGACCGGAAAATCGACCAGCAGCTTGTTGGCCAGGATCACGTCGAGGTTTTCGATCTCGGTACCGTACACCGCGTCGCGCGCGGCGACGTTCGCATCGGTGAGCACCTCGAAGATCGTCGGCTCGGCGGCGGCCACGTCGAAGCCCAGCGACTTGCCGACCTGCCCCTGCGGATCCATGTCGATCAATAAGACCTTCTCGCCCTTGGCGGCCAGGTACGCCGCGGTGTTGACCGACAAGGTCGTTTTGCAACTGCCGCCCTTTTCGTTGACGAATGCGATTTTCCGCGTCACGACGCCCTCCTCGCGTTGATCGCCTTAGCGCTTGTTCGCCGCGTCGGCCAGCGCCTCCAGCCGCACCAGGATCTTGTCCAGGCGCTTTTCCAGCTTGGCCACCTCGTGGCCCAGGCCGGTCACCTTGTGCACCAGATCCTCGTAATCGGCCTTGGTCGGCACGTGCGCCAGGTGCAGCGCGGTCTGCAGGTTACGGTCGATTTTGCCTTTGGTGCGCGCGCCGCTTTTCAGCGCCTTGCCCAGCGCTTCGGCGAAGCGCGGGTTGCTCACCAGTTCATTGACCATGTCCTGAAATTTCTCCTCGCCGTCGGCGAGCAGGCGTTTTACCGGACTTTTCGGCTCGCTCATCGCTTGTCACCCATGATTGGAATGTCGAAAAACCGTACGATCGGCCGGCCGCCTTGTCAAGCGAGACGCTCAGCGGCCCGGCTGATTCAGCCAGGTCGCCAGCCGGTCGCCGCCCATCTGCGCGGCCGTCATGCCGTCGTTGTCGCGCACGAGCATGACGATCGCGTGGGTCGGCTTGTCCACCGGCGTCAGGCCGACGAACACGCCGAGCTGCCGCCCGTCGAGCGTGTGCCCGGTGCCGGTTTTGCCCATGATCGAGAGCATCGGGCTCGAGCGGTGCGCCGTCTTGCCCGTGCCGGACAGGCAGCATTCGATCAACCCCTGCCGGATCGCCGCCCGGCCCGCCAGACGAATTTTCGGCGGTTCGGCGAAGGCCGTCAGGTACGCCCGTCCCAGTTCGTCGGCGGTGACGGCGATACCCTTGGCCGCGCCCATCCAGGCCTCGATGCCCAACGCGCGGAAGGTTTCCTTCGCCGGCAATCGCTCGCCGAAACCGAGATCGACCAACAGCTTCCGGTAGCGGTCGGCGTCGACGTACTTGCCCGCCCAGCGCGTGTAGGCCGAGCAGGAATACGCCAGCGCCGGCGTTAAATCGACCGGCCCGTGCCCGGCGGCCAGCCAGCAACGTTGCTGGGCGGGGACGGTCAGCGGAAACGGCTTGCAGGTGTACTTGGTTTGCGGATCGAGCCCGCCGGCGACCGCCGCGGCCAGCACGAAGGGCTTGAGCGTCGAGCCCGGTCCGAACACGGCCAGCGCGGCGGCCTCGCGTTCGTCATACGCTCCGCCCTGCTCAATCATCTTGCCGTTCGCATCATAGATGAACCATCGATGCACCGGCATCACCGTCAGCGCCCGGGCCGTCGCGGCGGCGACGAGCAGCAACAACGACGCTACGATCAACGTTCGCTTCATCGCCATGTCGTCTCCTGCAGCCAGCCGTCGGCGTGCGCCTGCGTGGCGGCGTTCATCCGGTTGAATTTGCCGACCGCCTCCAGCAGCAGCGGCAGCGTTTCGACGGTGAAGGTCGCGCCCTCGCCCAGCGCAGCGCCCAGTTGTCCCGCCTGCCGTAAAAACTCGGCCAGCAGGTTCGCCGCTTCGCCGTCCACGCGCACCGTCTCGCGCATCGTCGCGCCGCCGGGCTTGGTCGCGTTACGCAGACGATCCAGCAGCGCGCGGTCAGATCGGAAGAGCACACGTCTGAACTCCAGTCACCGAATACGAT
>CALBTQ010000206.1 GCA_937967875.1 uncultured Pseudomonadota bacterium | reverse complement strand
CCACCGAGATCTACACTCTTTCCCTACACGACGCTCTTCCGATCTTCGATGGTCGGCGGCGAGACGGGCATCTGCCATTGTTCGTCGGCCACGTGCGTTCCGTTCCTGGCCAACGAGGCGATCGGCGGCGAATCGCAGGTGATCATGCGCGGGCGGATGGTTGCGGCGACGGACGCGGACGCGTGCGCCGGTTGCGGCGACTGTATGCGCGTGTGTCATTTTCATGTGCGGCACATGGTGACGATTCACGAGCAATTGCTGGCCGAGGTGAAGGCGGAACGTTGCTACGGGTGCGGGCTGTGCGCGGACGTGTGTTCGCAGCAGGCCGTGACGATGGTCGCGCGCTGATTACTTTTCGAGCCGCAGACGGTCGTTGACGGCCACGCCTTCCAGCTTCAACAGAGCGCGTTTTTGCTCCAAGCCGCCGGCGAAGCCGCCGAGGCGGCCGTCGCCGCGCAAAACGCGATGGCAGGGAATGACGATCGGCAGCGGATTTTTCGCCATCGCCTGCCCGACCGCCCGTGACGCGCCGGGGCTGCCCGCCGCCTGCGCCAAGGCGCCGTAGGTGCTCACCCGGCCGTGGGGAATTTTGAAGGCGGCGCGGTAGACTTCCCGGAAAAAGGGCGTAACACCGGTAAAATCCAGCTCGTTGAGGCCGAACTTCACCTTTTTTCCGGCGAAGTAGTCGCGCAGTTTGTCGGCCAGCGGCGGCAGGTTGAGCGCCACGCACTGATAATCGGCGAGAATCGCGTGCATTTTTTCTTTGGTCATGGGAAGATAGATACGGTTCACGCGCGGGAATCTCGCCGGATTCCATGTGAGGAGCACCTGGCCCAAATCGGTGGCGATAAACGCGGCGCAATCCGGCATAATGGTTATCCTCCAAAATGACGATTAACTGGTCAGGTGGATTCAATAACATCCACCGCCGCTTGGCAACCGTTGCCGCAGGAAGACGATGAAGGTTCGGATTCTGATCAATTCCAACGCCCGCGCGGTCAAGTCGCGCAAGGCGCCGGAGCAGCTTTTTCGCAGCTACGCGTCGGAAAAGGTGATCGTGCGCACGACGCACGCGGTGGAGGAGATTCTTGCGGCGGTCGAGGAATGTTGGGAGTCGCAGGTCGACGTGGTGCTGCTGACCACCGGCGACGGCGGCCTGCACCGGTTCATGTCGGCCTTTGTCAACGTGTACGGCGAGCGGCGCGACAAGGCGGGCGAGTTGCGCAAGCTGCCGCTGTTCGCCACGCTGCGCACGGGCACGGCCAACCTAGTCACCGGGATTCTGGGTGGGCGCGGCAAACCGCGCGAGGCGCTGTCCCGGTTGTTTGCGCTGTTGGATCGCGTGCGCAGCAGCGAAGAGATCCCGCGCATCCGGCAGAAGCTGTTGGCGGTGTCTGACGGCGTGCAGCAACGTTTCGGCTTCATCGCCGGGGTGGGGCTAATCCACAATTTCTTCCTCGAATATTACCGCGGCAAGCGCCACAGCGTTCTCAAGTTTTTAAAAATTCTCTCACGGATGCTGCTCTCGTTGTTCACCGGCACGCCGTATCTGCAGCGGCTGCTGACGGCGGTCGAGGCGCGGTTGCAACTGGACGAAACGCGGCAGCGTCTGAGCCATTACAAAATGCTGGCGGTGTCGGCGATCGACGCGCGCATCGTGTTTTTCCGCGCCTTCCGCGTGGGCGATTACCTCGATCGCATTCACGTCAAGGGCGGCAGCCCGTCGCGGCTGGCGATCATCCGCAACATCCCCAATTTGCTGCTCAACCGCCGCCTGCGCGGCCGCGATCTGCTGGACCGTCTGGCGGCCCGGGTGCGCCTGGAGCGCGAGGACGATTTCGGGTACACGATCGACGGCGAGCTGTACCGGGCGCGCATGCTGGAACTGGCGCCGGGACCGGTGGTCGAGTTCGTGCGTTTCTGATTCACCACGACGAGCAAAAAACGACGATGGGCTTGCCCCTTTGCAGGCGCGACTCCATCTGCTACATAAAGGCGACTCAAAGGAGGCGACATGTCGCAAACGCAGATCGTCACGCACGGAGATTTCGACGGGATCGTCTCGGCCGCATTGGTCGGGATCTGGTCGCGGTTGCGCTTCGTGTTTTTCACCGGACCGGAAAACGTGCGCCGCACGCAAATCGGCCCGAAGGACATCGTCTGCGATCTACCGCATCCGGCCCGCGAAGTGCGCGCCTGGTTCGACCATCACGCCGGCAACATCGAGGAAGCCAAGGCGATGGGCTGGTCGGCGGGCGAGGGCGCGGCCTTCGAGGCGCCCTCGGCGGCGCGGGTCATTTACGAGCACCTGAAAGCGACGACGGCGTTCCCCGATTTCATCGAGCAGACCGTCAAGGCCACCGACCGGGTGGATTCGATGGACTATCCGAACATCGAGGCGTGGCTGGCGGAGGATCCGGAGAACGTGATCAACGCGACGATCTTCCTGCCCGGCGAGGACATCACCAAGGCGCGACGGTACCTGCAGCGGTTGGTGCACATGATGCAAAACCGCCCGCTGAGCGACGTGGCCGAGCACGGCGAGGTGCGCGACCGCTACAAGTTGCAGATGGAACACGGCAAGCGCGCGCTGGAGACGATCGAGCGCGTGGGCCGGCTGGTGGCGCAGGACGAGATCTGCGTGATCGACTTCAGCCAGATGAAGGTGACGCCCCGTTTTTCGAAGAACCTGGCGTACCAGGTGTTTCCCA
>CALBTQ010000205.1 GCA_937967875.1 uncultured Pseudomonadota bacterium | reverse complement strand
ATCGTATTCGGTGACTGGAGTTCAGACGTGTGCTCTTCCGATCTGGCGGGTGAGGCCTTGACAGTTTTGGCTGGAAGTGGAAATTTTACCCTCGTTCGTTTAACGAACGGGGACGAAGGTTTCGTTCGGGTCGACGTCGTGGGGGTAGTGGAAGGAGCAAACGATGACAATTAGACGGAGCGGAGTGCTCCTCTTTTTGTTGGCCATGGTGTTTCTGGCCACCGGTTTCACGACTTGTCAAAAAACAACGGGCCCCGACGAAGCGCTCAACGCTCCGCCGGTCGCCGTCACGCCCACGCCGCCGCCCGCGCCGACGCTGACGCTGGTCAAGGTCAGCGGCATGGGAGCCAAGAACCGTTTTCGCGTGCGGATGCAATGGAACGGCGATAAGCCGACCAAATGGACCATCAAGCGCTGGACGATGATGGTCGACCGCACCGATCAGACGCAATCGATGCTCGTGTTGGCCGATCAATCATTCAAAGTCGATCCCGGCGAGCCGCGCGACCTGGCGGTCGAGGCGATGTGCGTCAATCCCGACAAGCCGGCGCCGCGCCACTTGATCGTCGATTACGCCGGCGCGCCGAAGTACGAGCTGACCCAGACCATCGACGATCCGACCCTGCGCTCGATCGTCAACACGGTGGCCGAGGTCGAGGACGGCATGCGGGCGGTGCTGCCCAAGCTGACCTTCCGCGGCGACCGCTACGAGTACTCGCCGCGCGCGTTGTCCGCCCGCGACCGCCAGTACCTCGAACTGGTGCTGTGGGAGATCGACGGCGACAAGCCGATTCCGTATGTGGAAGAGGACATGATCCGCTCGGCGATCATCGTGGGCGTTTCCGGCGGCATGTCGGTCGACGCATACCTGACCTATCTGCAGCAGATGGGGCTGACCAAGGACGAGGCGAAGACCGATCACAAGCGGTTGGTCGCCCGCGTCAACCTGCTGCTGGAGATGGCCGGCCTGCAAGCGCGGCTCGCCACCCGCTAAAGCGACGCGACGGTCTTCCTTCCCGACTTTCGAATTGGGATAGCCCTCATCTCCCGAAAAATCCGGGACATGCACTCGTTGCGTGTCCCGTGATTTTCGGCGGGTGAACGAGCCCTCATCCCCGGCCCTTCTCCCACAAGGAGAAGGGAGACCGGGCTGCCCTTTTATTAAAAATGCGGGAACACGAAGGAATCGAGTCCCCGATTTTATCTTACCCTCGCCAGGCGGGTGAGTCGGCCGCAGCTCGATGTGAGGGATTGCCTTCCCGGTTTCCGAATTGATCTACCCGAACCGCCAAGCCCCGCAGGAGCGGAAGGGATTCTTCCTCCAGAGCCCCGCAGGGGCGGAAGGTCAGTAGCGAAGGGCGAAGCCCTGGAAATCACGGCTCACCCAGAGACGACAAGCCCCGGAGGGGCGCAGGAATCTTTGATGATCGGCAGTGCGACATCCGGTGTTCGCGGCCGCAAATTGAGGTTTACTGCAGGCCGATCGTGCCGCCTTCCATCTGCTGCATGAGTTCCTGCACGCTGGGCGTGGTTTCGCTTGTGCCGGCCGCCTCTTTCTGCTTTTTCTGCAATTCCGAACTCAGGCCCGGAGCGACGCGGTAATAGACGATCTTCGCCTTGTTTTTGCTGCGCTGAATGATGCCCAGTGCGGTTTTCTGCACATTGCCGACCAGCGCGGTCGCCGTCACGCGAAAGTAGCGGCTGGAGTCGGTGAAGTAGCGGGCGAAGCGCTTGGCCGTCGCCTGCTCCATGCCGACCTCGCCGGTCAGCAGCTTGACCATGTTTTTCTTTTTGAAGACGTTGCCCTCGCCGCCGGCCAGGCCCGAGAACATGTCTTCGGATTTGTCCTCGCCTTCATCCTCGTCGCTCGACGTTCCCTCGCGCCACTCGATGATCTTGTCGATGATGCTCGTGTCCGCTTTGTCGTCGGCCACTTTCAGCACGGCCTTCATCACCTTTTTCTCGGCGGTGTTCAGATTCAATTGCGCGTCGCCGTAGATGGTCACCAGCGGCTCGAGCTTCTGCCAGACCTCGTCGGTGATGCCGGCCACCAGGCGCACTTCCTGCAGCGAATCGAAGGGCGCGTTTTTCGAGGTCGCGCTGTCGTCCATCGCCTCGTAGCCGTAGACCGCGTCCTCCGTGCCGCCCTCGTTAAAGGATTCCTCGTCGGCGTCGATCCAATCCACCACGGCGTTGGCCAGATCGGGATCGAGCTCCTCGCCCTCGAGCAGCTTGCGGAAGATATCGACGATCTGCTTGCGCGCGGCGCCGCGTTTGCCGACCATCGCGTTGAGGTTGAAGCGGCCGGACTCGTCGTTGATCTCCATGATCACCGTGCCGTCGCCGACCGGCATGCCGGGCATGCCCAGCTTGCCCAGGAAGTCGTACCAATCCTCGTGCAGCGAATCGACGCTGTTGTCCTGGCGGTCCGAAAGCAGCGCGCCGGCGGCCACCTGCACACCGCTGCGCACCAGGTAGGCGGCCTTCACGCCGTCCGAGAGGTTGGAGGCGATGTAGAAGTTGATGCGCACCGACTGGTGCAGATCGAGAATCAACACGGTCATCACCGTGGTGACCATCAGCACGATGAGCAGCGCGATGCCTTGCTGATCGCGCAGAGCGCGGCGGAAGCGGCGGACGAACGCGTTCATTGTTCCGCCCCTCCCTTGGTCTTGCTGCTGCTGGACGACGACGAACTCGAGCCGCCGGTCGTGCCTGCATCGTCATCGTCGTCCTCTTCGCCTTCGAGACCTTCGATCACGGTCAGGTCGATCGAGGAAAGCACGACGCGGATTTTCGTATGGAAGGCGATCTGGTTGGCCAGGTCCTCTTCGGGCTGGACGCCCGGCGCCGTCTCGCGCGGGCCTTTCATGATGATGGTGACCTCAACGGCCATGGGCATGGCGTTGACCATCTCTTCGTTCTGCTCGACCTCGGTGTCCACGACCTCGTCGGACGAATAATCGCGGCTGTCCCATTCGTCGAGCCAATCCACGCCGTCGAAGTAGCGCAGATTGAACATGATGATGCCCTCGGCCAGGTCGTAAAATTCGCCGCCGTCGGTGTTGTCCTCGTCGGGCGTGGCGTCCTCGCGGCGGTAGAGCGTCAGCACGCCGTTTTCCGGATTTTCCATGACGAAGTAGCTGATTTCGCACTGGTCGCTTTCGCGGGCCTCGGGGTTGAACTTGAGGTGGTTGAACGAGGTGAAGTGCAGTTCGTCGACCGGCCGGCCGGCGCTGTCGCGGTTCACGCCGTAAAAAATCGTGTACGAATTTTCGTTGGTCGTCAGGTAGGCCGTGGATAGGTCGGCCTCCATTTTATCCAGCGCCCAACGCATTTCGTGATAGATGTCGTTGCCCTTCTCGATCAACTCCTTGGATTCGGCGGTGCGGGCGAACGATCCGTAGATCAGGCTGACGATCATGCCGATGATGCCGATGGCGATCATCACTTCCAGCAGCGTAAAGCCGGCGCGGCGCGCGTTGGTCATTGCGCCTCCGAAGTGCTGCCGGTCGTCGAGCCGCCGGCGTCGTCGTCGGAGCTTTCCTCGGCGGCCGAGGATTCGTCCTCGGCAATCTCCTGCTGCTCGTTGTCGGTGGCGGCGATGTACTGCGTCAGTTCGACCTTCTGCTCGAAGGTGCCGTCGAGCCAGAACACGCGGATGTAGCACTCGCGCACGTAGGACCAGAAGTTGTTTTCGATTACCTCGCGCTCCCAGCGGTAGGCGGGATACAGGCCGGGGTAGAGCTCGTTGAAGTCGCCGCTGTACTCGCCGATCTCCGGCCAGCCTTCGGTTTCCAGGTCGGTCATCAGGTCCTTGGCGAGGTTGATGGCGATGGACACCTGGCGGCTTTTTTCGGTCATGCGCACCGACGCGCCGTGGTTTTCCAACAGCACGATCATCACCGTGGCGAGGATGGCCATGGCGACCATCACTTCCAACAGCGTAAACCCTCGGCGGCGCAGGCGATTCATGATCACAATCCCATGTCGCCGCTGGACGAGAAGGGGCTGCTGGATCCGCCCATCTGCGGGCTCAGGTCGACGAAATCGACGTAGTTGTCGTAGATGGTGACCTTGCCGGTCAGCGGCTTGATCAGCAGCGTGTACTCGCGGCCGTCGCGGCTGGCCAGGTGGATGACGGCGCGCTCGACGAAGCCGGTCGGGTAAAAGCCGATGTAGATGTCCTCGCCCTCGGTGCGCTTGTCCATGTCGTGCGGCGTAACCACGTCGGTGAAAAACACGCCTTCGGGCAGGCGCTGGCGCTGGGTGAATTCGCTGTCCACCTGTTGAAACTCGCCGGTGTTGCCCTGGACCATCAGGTAGGTGATCCAGTATTGGCCGGTGGGAATGTCGAAGTTGAGGCGAATCGGCGTCTGCTTGATCACCGATTCGTTGAAGGCGAAGGTGATCGCCCCCTGCAGGCGGCGCATCGAGCTTTTCAGGTTCACCTCGAAGGCGTCATTGACGCGCGGAATGGCGACGGCCATCACCGATCCGATGATCAGGATGACGACCATGATCTCCAGCAATGTAAAGCCGCGTTGACGCATCGAGCACCAGATCCTCCCTTAACGGGCTCCCGCGCAGATTTCGGCCGACAGGTCGTCGGCGGTGCCGATTTTGCCGTCCGGCCCCACCGAACCGATCTGATAGAAGTACCCGTCGTCGGACATGTAATAGTATGGCGTGCCCCACGGATCGGCCGGAACCATGTCGTCGCGCAGGTAGCCGCCGGGCTTGAACGAAGTCACGTTGCGGCCCACTTCGGGCGGCGCGACCAGCGCTTCCAGGCCCTGCTCGGTGGTCGGATAGAAGCCGTTGTCGAGCTTGAACAGATCCAGCGCGTCGCGCAGGGTGGAAATCTGGATGCAGGTGGTGCGCATCTTGGCTTCTTCGAGGCGGTCGAGCACCTTGACGCCGACCAGTCCGGCGATGGTGCCGATGATGATCACGACGACCATGATTTCCAGCAGGGTAAAGCCGCGATTGTCGCGCGCGGCGGCGCGGATCATATCCCGGCGGGCTTTGAATTGTTCGTTACGCATCGATCCTCTCCTTTATTGTAAACCGGAAGTCATATCCATAATCGGAAGTAAAATGGCGATGACGGCGAAGCCGACCAGGCCGGCCATGGCCAGCAGCATGATCGGTTCGAAGATCGCCGTCAGGCCGTTGATGGTCGTTTCCACCTCGACCTCGTAGGCGTCGGCCACGCGAAAGAGCATGTTCTCCAGTTCGCCGGTCGATTCGCCCACGTGAATCATGTGGATGACCACCGGCGGGAAGATGCCGCTGCGCTCGAGCGGCTTGGCGATCGCCTCGCCCTCTTTGACGTTTTCGCGCGCGTTCTCGATGGCCTTTTCCAGCACCTTGTTGTTGACGACGTTCTTGACGATCTCCAGCGCCGACATGATCGGTACGCCCGACTTGAGCAGCGTGCCCAGCGTGCGCACGAAACGCGCCACGGCGATTTTCAGCAGCAGCTTGCCGTAAATCGGCAGCTTGAGTAGGAAGCGGTCCGATAATTCGCGGCCGCGTTCGGTGGCGCGCCAGCGGCGCAGGCCGTACACCATGCCGGCGATCATCAGGATGATCAGATACCAATAACTTTTGATGAACAGACTCACCGAGAGCAGCGCGACGGTCACGGCCGGCAGCGCCTTGTCCATGCCTTCGAAGATTTTCGTGATCTTCGGAATGACGAAGGCGACCAGGTAGCTGACGATGCCCGAGCCGATGATCGCCATCATGATCGGGTAGATCATCGCCGAGCGGATTTTCTGCCGCAGTTGCATCTGCGATTCGGTGAAGTCGGCCAGCCGCGACAGAACGATGTCCAGCGTGCCGGAATTCTCGCCCGCGCTGACCATGTTGACGAACAGCGGGGTGAAGATTTTCGGAAAATCCTTGAGCGCGTTGGCCAGGCTCGAACCTTCGTTGACCTTGTCGCGCACCTGCGAGAGCGTCTTTTTCAGCACCACGTCTTCGACCTGGTTGGACAATGCGCCGATCGACTCGACCAGCGGAATGCCCGCCCCCGCCATCGTCGCCAACTGCCGCACGGTCATCGCCAGGTCCTGGATGCCGACCTTGCCGCGCAGCGACTTGATGTCGATTTCCATCGACAGGCCCTTGCCGCGCAGCCCCTTTTCCTCGGAAACCTCCGCGATTTCCGTGGGGAACATCCCGTCGCGGCGCAGCTTGGCCCGCGCGGCCTTGGCCGAATCGGCGTCGACGATGCCGCTGATCGTCTTGCCGTTGGCGTTCATCGCTTTGTAACTGTAAACGGCCACAGCTTCCCTTTCGTTCTCTTCAAGCGTTCAGACCCCGCGGACGAGACAATTGTTCAATCGCGCCCGCCGGCGGCGCACGGATAAACCAACCCTGTGCCCGCATCCGGGTCCGGCGGTGGGATTATAGGTGAGAAGCGCGCGCAAACCAAGGGGAGTATTGTCAAAAATCGACAAATGTTCCGTTGACAAGCAAGGCGGGATTATTGCTTTTCAACGGTTAAGTTTTTCTCTTTATTTATCCGCCTTGCAAATCGATCTATTAATACTCCCAGAATAAAAAGTTCCATGAAAATCTGTATGGATACAAAGATTCTTGAAATTTTGTCATTAGGAATTACATCAGATCGGAAGAGCACACGTCTGAACTCCAGTCACCGAATACGAT
>CALBTQ010000204.1 GCA_937967875.1 uncultured Pseudomonadota bacterium | reverse complement strand
GTCGAGTTTGTTCTCCGTGGTGGAAAAAACAAACGGCGAAGCGACGGACGATTCCTCGACAAAACCGGCCATAATCAATGCGGATAACGAAAAAAGAAACAAAACGGCGAGCAGCGTGAAGCGAATGCGACCCGACATGACGATCTCCAATCGTGTTATCTTCCATATCAATGTTCTTAGGATAATTCCACGGAGATATTCGCGTCAAGAGCGATTGTCGGATTATTTTCGCACCGCGTTTAAAACCCTTCGTCCTTCAGGAAATAGGCGATTTCGCGGTAGAAGGCTTTGTGGTCGAAGTTGGCCATGCCCACCGGCTGGCCGATGATCGACCAGTGGTCGGCCGATTCCACGCCCAGTTCGATGCCGTAGCGCGCCGACTCGGTCGGCACGACGCCGTCGTTCGCGCCGTCGAACAGCCCGATGAGGAAGTGCGTCGGCTCGAGCATGAAGAAGCAGTTGTCTTCCGCGTCGGTCTGGTACGAATAGTAGGTGACGCGCGGATCGTCCGGGTTGGCCGGATTGAAGGTGTTTTCGACGTAATCGTGCGTCAGTTGGGCGATGCCGTCCCAGTCGAGGCCGAACATGTTCATGATCCAGTCGATGATGTCCTGGGCGAATCCGGGAATGATGCCCACGGCGATATCGGCGATGGCCGAGCCGTAATGCGGCGTCGCCACGGTGACCAGCGCGTCCACGCGATCGCCCCAGCCCAGCGTGGAAATCATGTAGCGCGCGTCGAGCCCGCCCTGACTATGCGCGATGATGTTGATTTTCCGGTTCGGATAGCGCGTCTCGATCTCCTCGACCCACTGTTCGGCGCGCGTTTCCATCGAGTTGATCGGCGAAACGGCCGGCTCGAACACTTCAAAGCCCAGGCCTTCCAGATCGTCGACCACGCCGGCGAAGTAGGAGAACGCGCCCACGTCGCCCCACCCGAAGAAGCCGTGCATCAGCACGATCGGCGATTTCGTGCCCGGCAATTCGGGCGTGGTGTCGTCGTCGCCGGTATCGTCGTCGGGAGTGACGTCGTCATCGTCGTCATCGTCGGGGGTGTCGTCATCGTCGGGGGTGTCGTCGTCGTCGGGAGTGACGTCGTCATCGTCGTCGCCGGCGATCATGTCGTCGTCGACCGCGTCATCATCGTCGGCCGCATCGTCGTCGTCGCCGCCTCCGCAAGCGGGCAACATGAGCATCGACAGGCCGATCAACAGCAACAACCACAGCGCACTGCGCGGAGCACCGGAGAATTTCAACATCGCTTTCACCTGCACGTGTACGTTCAACTGGACATTATCTTACCCTTTTTCCTCGCGCTTGAAAACGGCAGGAGGGAGAGACGCGTTCGGCGTTCCGCGTTAGAAACACCCACACCCGGGTTCGTCGTCGTCATCGCCATCGGTGTAGTCGTAC
>CALBTQ010000203.1 GCA_937967875.1 uncultured Pseudomonadota bacterium | reverse complement strand
TACTTTTTCTTTTTGTGGTTTTTTTTTACTTTTTTTCTTTTTTTTTTTATTTTTTTTTTTGTGTGTTTTTATTTGTTTTTTTTTTTTTATTTTTTATTTTTTTTTATTGTTGTGTTTTTTTTTTTTGTTTTTTTTTTTTGTTTTCAAGCAGAAGACGGCATTCGATTTCGTATTCGGTGACTTGAGTTCAGACGTGTGCTCTTCCGATCTCACGATGTATTACATCACCATCCTCGGTTGGGTGGTGGGCATGCTGTTGCGCAGCCTGGGCCCGCTGTGGACGCCCACGGCGGTGCCGGCGTTCAAGCTGGCGGCGGGCACGCTGTCGAATTCGATGAGCCACTTTTTCGACATGATCACCCGCTACGACACGATCGGCTTCGTCATCCTGGTGTGGATGATGAACATCTTCTCGGTGCTGTGGGGCACGCGGTCGATCGAAAAGCTGGTCAAGGTGTTCGTGCCGACGATGTGGCTGTTCATGATCATCCTCATTTTCCGCGGCCTGACGCTGCCCAACGGGCTGGAGGGCGTGTACCTGCTGTTCACGCCCAACTGGGAAGTGATGAAAAGTCCCGAGGTCTGGTTCGGCGCCTTCGGCCAGATGTTCTTCACGCTGTCGCTGGGCTTCGGCATCATGGCGACCTATGCGAGCTACCTGCCAAAGAAAAACGACGACGTGCAAAGTGCGCTGACCATTTCGTTGATGAACTGCGGCTTCGAGTACATCGCGGGCGTGGCGATCTTCTCGCTGCTGTTCGCCTTCGCGATCGTGCCCAAGGCGAGCACGCTGGGGATGATGTTCTTCGTGCTGCCCGAGGGCATCGCGCAGTTTCCGTTCTGGGTCAGCGCGTTCGGCGTACTGTTTTTCATGCTGCTGCTTACCGCCGGCCTGACCAGCGCGGTCAGCCTGGTGGAGACGCTGGTCAGTTCGATCATCGACGCCTTCGGCATTGCGCGGCGCAAGGTCGTGCTCGCCGTCGCCGCCGTGGGGACGGTCGGCTCGATCGCCTTCGCGCTGCCGCAGGTGATCGACCCCAATCTGGACACCAACGGCACGCTCGGCTTGTCGCTGCTGGATCTGTTCGACCACTGGTCGTTCAACTACGGCCTGCTGATGGGCGGGCTTATCGAATGCGTCTTTTTAGGCTGGCTGTTTCCAACCGACAAACTGCTGGCGCACATCAACGAGCATAGCTCGCTACGTCTGGGCGCCTGGTTCAAGTGGATGATCCGCCTGGTCATGCCCGGGCTGATTCTCGTGTTGCTTGGTTCGGGCGTGTACGAGGAAATCACCGGCGGGCTGTACGGTCACAATCACGTGCTGGGCCAATACAGCGGGATGCACATTTTCGTGATCCTCGCCTGGATGGCTTTCAGTTTCGGCATGTCGGCCGTTCTGACCTACATGAGCAACCGCCAACTGAAAGGGGGTGCGTGATGTGTCGTACCTCGCTGATCGTTCTGACCGTTCTTCTCCTGACATGGCTGTCGCCGGCGGCGGCCGTGGAATTGCTGGTGGGCGATGAGAACCCCATTCGCGGGCAAGCGACCACGATCACGCTGCAAGGGGCGGAGGATCCGACGCAATGGACGCTGACGTTCACCTATCGCCCGAATTCGAAAACCTCGCGCACCACCGAGCCGCAACCGTTCAACATCCACGGCACGGTGAATTGGAAACCCAACGATTCGGGCATCGTGCAGATCGCGGTGCAGGGGCCCGGCGAAGGCGACAAGATTTCCAAAAACGTCGCGGTGCGTTTCCCCTCGCCGCCCGCATCGGGCATCGTCATTTTGCTGATCGCCGGCGCGATCCTCTTCGGCGGCGCGGGCTATTCGCTGGCCAAGGCGCTGAAGCAATAATAAAAAAAAGGCCCCGTCACGCGGACGGAGCCTCGGTGTATTCGCGGGTGGCGATTACTTCGCGTACCAGATCGTGCCGGCCGGCGTATCCTTGAGGAAGATGCCGATGGCTTCCAGTTCCTTGCGCAACGCATCGGCCTGCGCGAAATCCTTGGCCTGCCGCGCCTGATTGCGCGCGGCGATTTTTTCCTCGATATCGCTCAGGGACAGATTGTGTTGCGCGAGAGCCATTTCCGCGCACGCCTGCCGGTAGGCCTGCGGCTCGCGGATGGGGAAGCCCAGTACGTCTTTCATCACGTTAAAGGTCCGCTCGGCCTCGGTGAGCAACATGGCGAATCCCGGCTCGGTCTTGAGCTTGCCTTTGACGCACAGGGTGTTGATCGTGGTGACCAGCTCGAAGAGTTGGCCGATGGCGCGCGGCGTATTGAAGTCGTCATCCATCGCCTCGGCGAACTGTTCTTGCTGCTTGCGCAGTTGTGTGAGAATCTCCGCCTGTTGCGGCGTCAGCTTACTTTCGTCCATGTTCTGCGGCGCGGTGAAGTTCGTCTGCAGCGCCTCCCACGCCGTGTAGACGCGGTCGACCGCCTCGTGCGCTTCCTGCAACGCGCCGTCATAGTAGTCCAGCGGATTGCGGTAGTGCACGCCGAGCAGGAAGAAGCGGATCACCTCGGGTGGGTGAACCTCGATCACGTCGCGGATGGTGAAGAAGTTGCCCAGGCTCTTGGACATCTTCTCGTGATTGACCTGGACGAAACCGTTGTGCAGCCAATAGCGCGCGAACTCGACGCCCTCGGCCGCCTCGGACTGCGCGATCTCGTTTTCGTGATGCGGAAACACCAGATCCTGCCCGCCGCCGTGAATGTCGAAGGGCTGCCCGAGGTGATGACTGCTCATCGCCGAGCACTCGATATGCCAACCGGGCCGTCCACTGCCCCAGGGCGAATCCCACGCGGGTTCGCCGGGCTTGGACGCCTTCCAGAGCACGAAGTCGAGCGGATCTTTCTTTTCCTCGTTCACTTCGATGCGCGCGCCCGAAAGCATGTCGTCGATGTAGATCGGAAGAGCGTCGTGTAGGGAAAGAGTGTAGATCTCGGTGG
>CALBTQ010000202.1 GCA_937967875.1 uncultured Pseudomonadota bacterium | reverse complement strand
AGGTCGTGGCGCGCACCTTCGGGCATCGACCGCTGTATCTGCTGGCCGAAGACGAAGCCGGCGTGCGCGGCGTGTTGCCGCTGTTCGCGCTCAAGACGCGTTTTTTCGGCACGATGGCCGTGAGCATGCCTTTTCTCAATTACGGCGGGCTGGCCGCGGACGACGAACCGGCCCAGCGCGCCCTGCTCGACGAGGCGCGGCGCGTCGGGTCCGCGCACAACTGCGAGTACATCGAGTTTCGCCACCGCTTCGCTCTGCCCGGCGCAAGCGACCTGCCGACCAACGAATTCAAGGTCACCAACATTCTGGACATCGCCGCCGGCGAAGAGCACGTCTGGACGAGCCGGATCCACCAAAACGTGCGCAATAAAATCCGCAAGGCGGAAAAGAGCGACGTGCGCATCGCCTTCGGCCGCGAGCACCTCGACGATTTTTACCGCGTCTTCGCCGTCAACCAGCGCAACCACGGCACGCCGGTGCTGCCCAAACGGTGGTTCGTCAACCTGCTGGAAGCCTTCGGCGAGGCGGCGCAGGTGACCGTCGCGACGCACGCGGGGCGGCCGATCGGCGCGAAACTGACCGTCGATTTTCGCGACACCTGCTATTTCATTTGGTCGGCCAGCGTGCCGGCGGGCAACCGCTTTGCGCCGGTGCCGGCGATGAACTGGGCGGCGATTCGCGCGGCGGCGGCGCGCGGTCTGACGAAAATCGACTTCGGCCGCTCGACCAAAGGCGGAGGCGGATATAACTTCAAGAAGTACTGGGGCGGCGTCGAGGAGCAGTTGTACTGGCAGTACCTTCTGCTCACGCGCGAGCAAATGCCCGGACTGAACACGACGAATCCGAAATTCGAACGCGCGATTCGCCTCTGGCGCAAACTGCCGGTCTGGCTGACCCGGCTGGCCGGGCCGATGATCGCACGCGATTTGCCGTAAGGAGAGCCATGCGCAAACTGCCGCCGGTCGGAACCCGCCTGCACGGCGACGAGCTGTGGGCCGCGTTGCGCGCGGACCAGACGGCGCCCGATGAGCTGTGCGCCAAGCTGAGCGAGCGCATCCCCAGCGAGAAGGTGTATCTGTTCGGTTCCGGCCGCGCCGCGCTGGCGGCGCTGCTGACCGCGACCAGCCGGCTCGATTCGCGCAAGCGGGTGATCGTCCCGGCTTACACCTGCTGGTCGGTGCCCGCGGCGATCGTGCGCGCGGGATTGATCGTCGTGCCGGCGGAGATCACGCCCGGCACGCTTGATTACGATCTGGAGCGTCTGGCGCGCATGGACTGGAAAGACGTGCTGGCGGTCGTGTCGCCCAACCTGTTCGGTCTGCCGGGCGACCTGACGCGCCTGCAGGGGCTGGCCGAGGCGCACGACGCGTTGATGATCGACGATGCGGCGCAGGCGCTGGGCGCGTCGCTGCGCGGTTATCCGGTCGGTGGATACGGGCTGGCGGGCATTTTGAGTTTCGGGCGCGGCAAGAACATCACCGCATTGGGCGGCGGCGCGGCCTTGGTGCGCGACGAGTCGATTCAAAAGGCGATGGACGAAACGGCCGACGAGTTTCGCGGCGAGCCCGCTCCGCCGGGCATCCTGGCGGCGATGAAGGGTCTGGCTATGGGCGCGGCGCTGTCGCCTTCGGTCTACGGACTGGCTTCGTCGATGCCCGGGGTGGTCGTCGGGCGCACGGTGTACGAGCCGCAATTTTCCACAGCGGCGATGGGCAATGCGCGTGCGGCGCTGGCTTCACGCGTGCTGGAGCGCCTCGACGCGATCAACCAGCGACGTGGGCAGTTGGCCGAGGTGCTCGACCGCTTTCTGGAGCAGAGCAAAGCGATCGTGCTGCCCAAGGCGCGCAGCGGCGCGGTGCCGGCGTGGCTGCGTCGACCGCTGCTGGTGATCGACGTATCGTTGCGCGACGAACTGCTCGAAGCGTTGCAGACGGCGGGCATCGGCGCGACCGCGATGTATCCGCAGCCGGTGCACAAGATTCCCGGGATCGAGGGCGATCTGGATCTGCGCGGCGCGCCCTTCGACGGCGCGGAGCGCGTGGCGGAAAGTTTGATCGCGCTGCCGTTGGTCGAGGGGATGACCAAACAGGATCTGGAGACGATCACGCGGACCATCGCCAAAATGCTCGGACGAAAAAGGATGAGCAAATGGGCGTGAAATCGCTGGCGCGCAAACTGGCGGCGGGAACGATCGGCGGTCTGGGCCTCGCCCCGGCGCTGGGGCGCCTCACCGGCGGGCGCGCGGCGATTCTGGCTTACCATCGCGTGCTTGATCCGGCGCAGGACGATCTGGATCTGGTCGAGCCGGGCATGTTCGTCACGCGCGAAACCTTCGCCGACCATTGCGATTACCTGGCGGCGCATTGCCGCGTCGTCAAGCTGTCCACGCTGCTGCGCCAACTGCTGACCGGCGAGAAAATCGCTCACGGTACGGTGGCGCTGACCTTCGACGACGGTTGGCTCGACAACTTTGAAAACGCGTTGCCCGTGTTGCGCAATCGTGATCTGCCCGCGACGATCTTCGTGCCCACGGGCCTGGTGGACACGCGGCACCGGTTCTGGTTTTCGCGCGCGGCCGCGGCGGCGGCGGGCATGTGGCAGCGCCGCGAATCGCTGATCCGCGCCTTTCCCGATCAGCGCATGCCGGCGGCGGCGAAATTTCTGATGACCTTGCTGGTCGAGCAGCCAAAGCGCCCGCGCTTCGTGCAGGCCGCGCTGGCCGCATGCAAGAATGTGTCGCCGGAAACGCGTGAAGCGGTCGTCGCGTTCATGGAGGAACTGGCCGAGGAAAAATTGCCGCCCCGCCGCGAGCTGGTGACGTGGGACGAGTTGCGGCAGATGAGGCAGGGCGGTTTCGAGGTCGGCAGTCATACGGTCAACCACGTGATTCTCACCGAGGGCGACTCGTCCACCGCGCGCGCCGAACTGGAATTGAGCCGGCGGCAGATCGTCGAACAACTCGGCGCGGCGTCGCCCGTGTTCTGTTATCCCAACGGCGATCACAATGCGGCGCTGCGGCAGTTGGTCGCGCGCACCGGTTACGCCGGCGCGCTGACCACGGCGGCGGGCTTCGCCGATCGGCAGCCCGATCTGTTCGCGCTGCCGCGTCTGGGCGTGCACCAGGGCGTCGCGCCCTCGGCCAACGGTCTGGCGTTGCTGCTGACGGGTCTGGGCATATAAAAAGGGCGAGCCGCGCAGCCCGCCCTCAAGTCGACCATTTTCCCGAAATTATTTTTCCGCGAGCAGATGCAGATACGTCAGGCTCGTTTTGATCGCGCCGACGAAATTCTCCAGATCGAAATGCTCGTTGGGCGCGTGGGCGTTTTCGCTGTTGAGGCCGAAGCCCATGAGCACCACCGGCTTGTGCAGCGCGGCGTTGATGTCCGCGACGATCGGAATCGAGCCGCCTTCGCGCGAGAACAGGCAATCCTTGCCGTAGACCTTCTTGAGTGCGGTCGCGGCTTTCTGCAGCGCCGGTTCGTCCAGCGGGCAGATGAACGGCAGACCGCCGTGGAATTCGATGACCTTCACTCGCGCGGCTTTCGGCGCGACCTTGGCGATATGCGCGCGGAAAGCGTCGGCGATCTTGTGCGGAT
>CALBTQ010000201.1 GCA_937967875.1 uncultured Pseudomonadota bacterium | reverse complement strand
AGATCGTATTCGGTGACTGGAGTTCAGACGTGTGCTCTTCCGATCTCCGACTCAATCGGATCGCCGTCACCACATCTGCCAAAGATCGTTTCATTAATGTAATGTCGCCTGCTTCCATGGCAAGGTCCGTACCCGAACCCATGGCGATTCCGACATCGGCCTGCACAAGCGCCGGGGCGTCGTTGATGCCGTCGCCGACCATCGCCACGACTTCGCCGCTTTGCTGGATTTCCTTGATTTTCAACAATTTCTCGGCGGGCAGCACCTCGGCCAGCACTTGATCGATGCCCAACTGCGCCGCCATCGCCCGCGCCACGCGGTGATTGTCGCCGGTGAGCATCCACACCTTGAGGCCCATTTGCTTGAGTTGGGCGACGGTCTCGCGCGCCTCGCGACGCGCTTGATCGGCGACGGCCAACATGCCCACCACCTGCCCCGACGAGGCGACGAATACCGGCGTTTTCCCCTCGTCGGCAAGACGTTCGGCCTTGTCGCCGAATCCGTTCAGACGAATTTGCGACGCTTCCATCAACTGCCGGTTGCCCAGCAGCACCGGTAGGCCCGCGACGCTGACGCTCACGCCCAGACCCGGCTGCGCGCGGAAATCCTCACCCGGCGTTACGGCCAGACCGCGTTCCTGCGCCAGGCGGACGATCGCCCGGCCCAGCGGATGCTCGCTGTGCGCTTCGGCCGCCGCGGCCAGCGCCAGCACCTCGCTTTCGCCGTGCGAACCGTTGGTGAGCACGTCGCCGACCTCCGGCCGGCCGATCGTCAAAGTGCCGGTCTTGTCGAACACCACGACGGTCAGCTTTTGCACCTTTTCCAGCGCTTCGCCGCCCTTGATCAAAATTCCCTTCTCCGCGCCCAGGCCGGTGCCGACCATGATCGCCGTGGGCGTGGCCAAACCTAGCGCGCACGGACAGGCGATGATCAACACCGAGATGAACACGAAGATCGCACGGGGCAGCGCCGGATCCGGTCCGAGCGCCAGCCACAGGCCGAAGGACAGCCCGGCGACGGAGATGACCGCCGGCACGAACACGGAGGCCACTTTATCGGCAAGGCGTTGAATGGGCGCTTTGGAGCCTTGCGCTTCGCGCACCACGCGCACGATCTGCGCCAACATCGTGTCGCGCCCGACGCGCTCGGCGCGGAAGTGCAAATGACCGGTAAGGTTGATCGTCGCACCGATCACGCGCTCACCGATCTGCTTATCCACCGGCATGCTCTCGCCGGTGAGCATCGACTCGTCGACCGTCGAGTCTCCGGCGAGCACGACGCCGTCGACGGGGATTTTCTCGCCGGGGCGCACCAACACCTCGTCGCCGACCAATACGTCTTCGATGGAGATTTCCAAGTCGTTTCCGTCGCGCCGCACGCGGGCGGTTTTACTGCTCAGGCCGATCAACTGCTTGATCGCCTCGCTGGTGCGGCCTTTGGCGCGCGCCTCCAAGAGCCGGCCGAGCAGCACCAGCGTGATGATGATCGCGGCGGTGTCATAGTAAACCGCCACCCGGCCGCCGCTTACCACGGCAAACCAATCGGGCCGCACGGTGGCCAGCAGAGAATAAAAAAAAGCGGCGCCGGTGCCGACGCTCACCAGGGTGTTCATATCGGCGGACCGATTTTTTATGGCGAGGTAAAATCCGCGATGAAAGCGGCCTCCCGCATACAGAAACACCGGCAACGTCAGCGCCAGCAGCAGGTAGTGCATGGTCTGACGCGGAATCAAATCCAACCCGGGAAAGAATTTATGTCCCATTCCGATCAGGATCAGCGCGGACAAGGTCGCGGCCAACACGAACTGATATTTCAGGCGGGTGTATTCGCGCTGGCGCCGGCCGGTATCCTCGTCCAGGGTCATATCGCCGGACACCTTGATCACTTCGTAGTCTCCGGCTTGGCGAACCGCGCGTTTGAGATCGCCGATTTCGACCGCGCCGGGAACATAGCGCACCGTGGCCTGTTCGCCGGCAAAATTCACTGCCGCCGATTCGACGCCCGGCAGCTCGTTGAGCGCCCGCTCCACCCTCATGACGCAAGTGGCGCAACTCATGCCGGCGATGTCGAGGGTGACGGTCTGGCTGCCGACGTTATAGCCGGCGGCCCGCACGCGCGAGGAAATGTCGGAGAGTCCCACCCGGTCTGGCTCATAAGCGACCATGGCCGATTCGGAAGCGAAGTTTACCGTAGCTTCCAGTACCCCGGGGACTTCGTTGAGCGCCGATTGAACCTTTACCGCGCAGGTTGCGCAATGAGATCGGAAGAGCACACGTCTGAACTCCAGTCACCGAATACGATC
>CALBTQ010000200.1 GCA_937967875.1 uncultured Pseudomonadota bacterium | reverse complement strand
CCGGTTGCAGGACGTGCCGTTGACGCAAGTGCCCGAGGCATAGGAGCCGAATTCATGATCGTAGGCCAATCGGCCCGGAATATTCTCGATTACCGCTCCCACGATGCGCAGCTTGCCCGAATCGTTGCCGCCGCTGGAGCTGAACGCGGCCACCGCCGGATCGCGGTCGTACGGCGGATCGGTGTAACTGGGCAAGTACGGCGTCGAGGCGTTGTACGTGCGCGGCGTGGCGTAGAAACCCACGCGGAAGGCGCGAATGTCGCTCGTCGACGGCGCCGTGCACGTATAGTTGCTGCCCGACAGAGTGCATTCCAAGCCGTAGGACATGATCACGGCCTGGATGTCCTCGCTGCCGTCGTCGTCTTTTAAATTGTAGGGCGGATTGTCGTAGCGGCCGGTCGGCTGGAACAAACTGCCCGTGTACTCGTCCGGATCGCTCTGGGCGTCGGACCAGTCGTCGGCGTAAATCTCACGCTCGCCCAACGCACGCTTATCCGGATAGCTGTTGGGAATGATCACGTCGCCGGTGGCGAACAGGCCCAGAATGTCCGGCTCGATGAAGCCGGAGTAGGTGTGCAACGGAATGGTCGGACTGTTTTCGTATTCGATCTCGTGGTCCAGGTAAATGTCGCCCGCCACCGCGATCGTCAACTGACCGTCCAGAATGCCGCTGACCAACACCGGCCCGCCTTCGAAGAACATGATGCCGGTGTAATTGCCGCCCGATCCCACGCAGGTGCCTTCACGATTGTATTTGACCTGCCCGCGGCTGGGCACGTACATGAAGTAGTGGGAGATGTCGCGCACATCGTTGGCCGGACCGAAGGTGGCTTCCGGCAGGTTGCGATAATCGTAGCAATACTTGCCGGAGATATCGTCTTTAAATGATGCATGGTTCGGCGACCAGATCTCGCCGGCCACGCCCGCCGCGCCGCCCGGCGACAGCATGCGCGCATGACGGTGCGCAATGTCGTCTCCGAAAAACGCCGCCCGGCGATAAGCCATGCGCTGCGTGGCATTGCCCATATTCAACGGCACTTGGTAGATCATCATCGTGCCGTGGTCTTCCTGCGTGGGAATGCCGCGGCTCGGGCTCACGCCGACGTTGACCGCGTGCGTGATCGCCGAAGCCACCCACGATTCCGATTTGGTCCCGCCCGTATCGACCGTATCCATGTCGTTGCGGAAAATGATTTTCCACGCATAGCCGGTCGGCGGCGCGGCGAAGGTGATATCGGCCGCCTGCCGATAGGAGCCCACTGAATCGATGATGTTGGTCACCGGCGGCATCATAATCGGTTTGGCGTTATAACGCATGTTGCGGCGCGAAAAATTCGGCAACAGCGTATTGGGCAGGGTGCGCCCGCCGCGGGTCTGATTCTGGCTGTTGGTGTAATTGCTGCCGCTCGAATCGCCGTAATCGAACCGCTCCGCGTTGCGCCAGGAAACCTGACCCAGAAAATTCGGCTTCCCGCGCATGAACAACCGCGCCGTATCCGGTGCGCCCATCACGAAGCCCGTGGACGGCGTATAGGTGGTATTGCTTACATAGACATTGCCCAGAATCGTATCGCCGTTCAGCCACGCCGATTGACAGGCAAACCAATTCTGGCTCGCCTGATTGCAGTTTTCCGGCGAGGAAGACGAGGTCCGCACCGCCGGATTGGCGTTCATCGCGTAATAGGCCATGTCCCATACCGAATCGGTGCGCACGTACGCGCGAAACGCTTTGTTGATCCCCTTGATCGAGTTGGTCAACCGCACATTGATCGCCACCGGACGGCTGATGCCGCGGTCGTACCAACCTTCGAAATCCATCGGGTCGATCCACGCGTCCAACGTCATCGAACCGTACGGTTGAATGGTGCTGCTGCCCGCGTCGCCGGTAAAATGAAGGGCGCCGCGATTCTCCAGCACCTGCTTGGGAGTCAAATCGGCGTTGGATTGCAGCGGGTCGTAGCCCAGGCCGTACGAACGCGAGAACAGACCGCACTCCAGATAGTGCAAGTGCGACAACACGCGGTCGATGCCCTGTTCGGCCAGGAAAAAGTGCGTCTGTTCCTCGCCCAGGTTGGTGGTGATCACCTGTTCCGCCGAACTGGAAACCATCGCCAGCAGGCCCAGCGCGGTGATCAACATCAAAATGATCATCGACGCGACCAGCGCGTATCCCGCTTCGCCTTGCCTTTGCCGCTTGATGCGTTTCGTCATCACCGTCAGCTCCTTAGAAAGCTGCAATGTACATATGGCGCGTTATTGTATGATCGCCGAACATATCGTCCCAGCTCACCGTAACGCGAATGAACTTGAAATCTTCGCCGCGCGTGCCGCCGGTGCAACTCGCCCCGACCGCCCCGGTGTTCAACGAGCCCGTGTTGGCCGGCAAGCCGGTCGCCTCGTTGACCGGAATCGCGCCGCTGCTGCTGGTGAAAATGACGGCCTTGCAATCGCCCGACCCCGTGTCGTAACCGTTGCGCAACACCGTCGTCACACGGTCGAACCGGGTGTCGATGCCGTTGATGTCGATGTTGGTCTCCGTCCCCGTCAACATCCAGTTGTTATTGGTGATTCCGCACTTGGCGTGCGCCGTCTGCTGAGGCACGCAATCGACGTCTTCCCACAAATTCCAGCTACGCACTTCCTCGAACTTCTGTTGCGCCAGAAACACCGCCGTCCCGTAATTGCGCGACGCCAGGTTGGCCCGCACGTTCAACGCCAGCATCGGCACGACCGCCAAGATGCCGAAGGTCAGAATCGCCATCGCGACGATGATCTCCACCAATGAAAAACCCTTTTGCTGCTGATAAGCTTTGGCATGTAAGGCTCTCACTGCGGCACTCCTTCTCGACTTACACTATTCGGATGTTTCCGTCGCGCTCGTTCGTGTTCAAGCGTTTTTCGTCAAGCGACGGCTAGCGCCAGGCTCCATAGGTGGAACCTGCTGGAGGGGGATTGTACTTCCACACGCGAACGCTGCCCGTCATGGAGATCCAGTCCACCGCCCGGTTGCGGTCGTCGCGCGACCCGGTGCCGCTGTTGTCCATCTTTGGAGCAATATACACGACGCCCTGGTGCGAGGCCGTACCGTCGGGCATGAAATGGAACCACTTTTGTGCGCAGTTCTGAATGTCGATCGCACAGTTTACCGGGTACTGATGGTTGGGCACGTTGGCGACTCTGCTGAAGTACCCGTACACGATTCCCGGCTGCAGGTAGTACGTGCGCGGCGAAGACGGGCTGCGACTCATGTTCGGATCTTCGCCGACGATGTACCGGTGCGTCTCGCCCGAATCGATGAACTGCACGTATACCGGC
The DNA here is from genome assembly GCA_937967875.1 of uncultured Pseudomonadota bacterium. Taxonomy (GTDB): domain Bacteria; phylum Lernaellota; class Lernaellaia; order Lernaellales; family Lernaellaceae; genus CALBTQ01. Next base: position 2,303 of record CALBTQ010000200.1, on the reverse strand, counting down.
GTGTTCATCTTGATCGACTTGGCTCGCGCCATGCGCATGTGGCCGCCCAGATCGCGGGCCGTGGTGTTCACGCGGATCAGGGTGCGGTAGTGGAGAATCGAAATAAAGGCGATGGCCGTCATCACGGAGATGACCGCCATGACCGTCACCAGTTCCAACAGACTGAAACCTTTTTGGTTCCGCATCAGATCCCTCGGTGAAAACATCGACATTTTCATCACGTTCCCCCTCTCTAGGCCGGAACAAGCAAAAAATATGCCGGTAAAACCAACCCAAATTCAACGCATTTTACCATATTTTACGGAGGGTTCAATCTATTAACCAATTAATTTTAAAGACTAACTATGAAAACTTTTCATACCTTGTGAACTTGTTTCAGTCTTCCGGCGCTTCTTCAGACTCGTCTTTGTCCGCTTCCAGGTTGTAATCGCGAATCTTGTAAATCAGCGCGCGCAGAGAAAGATCCAACTGCCGCGCCGCCCGGCTTTTGTTGCCCTTGGTGCGCTTGAGCGCCTCGACGATCAACTCGCGCTCCAAGTCGCGCAGGTTGTGCTTGACGGACAAGTCACCGTTTTCATAAGGCATTTTCCGAGGTGGCGTCTGACGCACCCGATCGGGAAGGCTCGACGCTTCGATCACGTCGCCGGACGAAAGCACCACCGCGCGTTCCATCACGTTTTCCAGTTCGCGCACGTTGCCCGGCCAATGGTACGCCTCGATCATCTTGAGCGCCTCGGACGACACCTCGCAGGTCGGCAATCCGTGGCGCTCGGCGACCTTCTGGATGAAATGCTTGGTCAGCAACGGCAGGTCGGCCGCGCGTTGCCGCAACGGCGGCACCTTGAGGGTGAACACGTTGAGCCGATAGTACAGGTCCTCGCGGAACTGCCCGGCCTCGACCACCTCTTCCAGGTTGCGCGCCGTCGCCGCCACCACCCGCAGATCGACCGGGATCTCCTGCGCCGCGCCGATCGGCCGCACGCGCTCTTCTTGCAGCACGCGCAGCAATTTCACCTGCAACATCAACGGCAATTCGCCGATTTCGTCCAGAAACAGCGTGCCCCCGCTGCTGCCGGTCACCAGCCCTTCCTTGTCGGCGATCGCGTCGGTGAACGACCCCTTTTTATGGCCGAACAACTCGCTTTCCAGCAGATGTTCCGGAATCGCGCCGCAGTTGATCGCCACGAACGGCTTTTCCGCGCGCGGGCTGTTGCGGTGGATCGACCGGGCGATCAACTCCTTGCCCGTGCCCGACTCGCCGACGATCAGCACTGTGCTCTTGAAACCGGCGACCTTGCGCGCCATGGCCATGAGCTCGAGCATCGCCGAATCGTCGGTGATGATCTCGCGATCGGCCGCCGCTTGCGCCGCCTGCCGCAGGCGCAGGTTCTCGGCGCGCAGCAGTTCGCGCTCGGCCGCTCGCTGCAAAACCACAAGAATTTCATCGCTGTTGAACGGTTTGCCGATGTAATCGTAGGCGCCCAGGCGCATCGCTTCGACCGCCTGGTCGATCGTGCCGTAGGCGCTCATCACGATGATCGGTTTCTCGAAATTGCGCCGCTTGCTTTCCTGCAGAAACGTCAGGCCGTCCATCACCGGCATGCGCAGATCGCAAAGGATGAAATCGGGATTCATCGAGTCCAGCGCCTGCAGCGCCATTTGACCGTTTTCCACCGCCGATACGCGGTAGCCCTTCTTTTTCAGCAAAACGCTCAACGAATAGCGCAGGCCTTCCTCGTCGTCGACCACCAACACGTGCGGTTCATTCGCCATGGTTTTCTTCCTTTGCGTCGACAGGATAAACCAGACTCACCCGGGTGCCCACCCCGGGCCGGCTCTCGATGCGCATCAACCCGCCGGTGCTCGATACGATCCGCAGACAGATCGCCAGACCCAAACCGGTCCCCTTGCCCTTGGGCTTGGTCGTGAAAAACGGCTCAAGCACGTTTTGGAGCACTTCGGTCGGCATGCCCGGCCCCGAATCGGTGATGTGCAGCCAGACCATCGGCGTGCCTTCGACCGGACCGATGCGGTCCGACAACACAATGCCCCGCCGCAGACAATCGGTGAAGGGCACCTCTTTTTCCGACGGCGCGCCGGGCAGTTGCTCCTCGAACAGCTCCATGCGATCGAACGGCCGCGCTTCGGCGCTGATCGTGATCGCGCCCACGTCGCGCATCGCGTCGGCGGCGTTGAGCATCAGGTTGAGAATCACTTGCTTGAACTGATCCGGATCCAACCGCACCGGCGGCAGATCCGTCGCGGGCAGCACCTCGACCTGCACCCGGTCGAGCCCGCGCTGG
>CALBTQ010000199.1 GCA_937967875.1 uncultured Pseudomonadota bacterium | reverse complement strand
TGGCGGATTGAATATCAAAGACTTGCGCGGCCTAGGGGCGAAGAGCAGAACCGCCTGACCGTTATGGAAGCGGCGAGCCAGGAGTGAAGTCGATCTTCATCTGCATAGGACTCTGTCCAATTACGCGGAAATGGACATCGAGCGCATCGCCGGAATTTTTCGCGACGCGCGCCGGCCGATCATCACCGCGACCGACCACGGCTCCACCGACGCCTGCCGGCGCCTGCGCGAATTGTTGCCCGACGCGCTGGTGATCTTCGGCAACGAAATCACCGCCGCCGAGGGCGATTTCCTGGTGTTTTCCGTCGACGAGGATTACGTGACCGGCTTGCCCAAGAACGTCGAGACGGTGGCCGACTTGCGCCGCGACGAGCAAACCGCCGTCATTTGGGCGCATCCGCGCGTCAGCCAGCGCGCGCGCAGTTGGGAAGCGCCGAAGCTGCCCGACGTACTCAAGGTCGTGCCGCACATCGACGGGCTGGAGACGATCAACGGCACGATGCTCTCGCTGAACAAAGAGGGCGTGCTGCGCCGCGACTACTTCGCCAACCTCGTACGCATCGGCATCGAGTATTCGCTGGCCATGACCGGCGGCTCGGACGCCCACGACCTGGACATGCTGCTGCGCTGCGGGACGCGCTTTCCCAACAACGTCAACGACGCGGCGTCCTTTATCGAGGCGATCAAACTGTGCCGGGTCAGTCCGGTTTTCGATCGCAACTATTTCGGCGACGACGTATCGCTGAGCGGGTGAGGCGATGGCCGAAGCGTTCAAACGACTGCTGCCGATTTTACTGTTCGTCGTTTGCTGCCTGCCGGGGTGGGCGGCGGCCGACGAACCGGGCGGGGAGGTTGTCGGCGAGACGCCCGCGGCGCAGGATGATCCCGCGCGGCACGTCGTGCTGACCGTCGCGCCGTCGTATCTCGGGCTGCTGGACGGCGATACGGTCGACCTGCTGGGGCCGATCTACGGCGGCGTGGTCGCCGTGCGCTATTGTCCGTGGAAGTATCTATCGGCCGAAATCGGCGTGGGCTACCTGATCGGCTACGAGAAGCGCGATCACGAATTCGCTTACGTGCGCTACACGCGCTTGACCAACAGCACGTTCACGCCCTTTTACGCGGCGGTCAATTTCGAGATGCGCCCGCAAGCGACGATCAATCCGTATGTCGGACTGGCCGCCGGCGGTCTTTACTTGACCTTTCACCAGTCGCCCGAGGACGTCGACAGCGACATTCCTCTGGATAAAGACGAGCTGTCGGTCACCGAGCAGCACACCTTGCCGTTGCTGGCGGGAAAAGCGGGTCTGGACGTGCGCTTGACCGAGAACGTCGGCCTTTTTCTCGAAGCGGCGTATCGTTACACCGGAGCGGTGTCGTACGAACTGCGCATTCCGCGCGCCAAGGACGAAACCGAACTGACGGCCGATCATCTGACCGGCGCGCTGGGCATCGCCGTGTATTATTAGGAAAGGGAGAAATTCGGTTGACAGGGTGCCGGATTCCTTGTACATAAAACGCGATCTAAAGCTTATCGACCCGGGGGATAAAACATGCGGAAACACTTGGCCTTCGCGCTTGTTGCCATCATGGTTATTACTGTTGCCGTAACCGTGGTTGCGGAAACGCGCGATCATGAGTACATCGAAGTGAATTTCGGTGGTGACCATCACAAGTCCATCGGCGTGCACCTCAATCATTTGCGCGCCACGTGGGACGAAAACGGTCTGAACTTCATCAGCTATTTCATGACGCCGTGGAAGGGCAAGATCGTTTACAAAGACTTGTTGGTCATCAACGGCGACAAGTTGGTGTATCAGCTCTCCAAACACCGTCAGCTCAACGTGGAATTGCACTATCAGTTGACGGCGAAAAAGACCTACACGGACAAAGTGTACCTGACCACGCCGGCTAAGCCGTTCGACTTTGACAACGGTCAGATCTGGTGGATCATCGGTTACGAGGAAGGCGGCGTGGCCCAGCAGGTCGCCGTCGTCTGGAAGATGAAGGACAACAGCATTACCTGGAGCCCCTATAAGGACTCCGAGTAATCTGCATGATGCCGACCGAGCGCGGGAACCGCTTTAATGGCGGTTCCCGTGTTTTTTTAATCGCGCTGTTATGCATCGTGTTGCTTGCCGGTTGCGGCTATCACCTGGCGCAGCGGGGCGATAAACTGCCGGAAGGCGTCAAAACCATCGCCGTGCCGGTCATGCGCAACGACACGACCGAAGCGGGGTTGGAGGCGATCGTCAGCGACGAACTGCGCCGCCGTTTCGCCGAAAGCGAATGGGCCGAGTTGGCTCCGGTGGAGGAGGCCGACGCGACGCTGGTCGGAGTGATCACCAAGTTCAAGGCCAGCCCGATCTCCTTTTCCACCAGCGACTATGCGGTCGAATATCGCATCTCGCTGCGCATGAGCGTGCGGTTGGTCACGCGCGAGGGCATCACCTTGTGGGAGGATCGCAATCTGGTGAAAATGCGCGAGTACCGGCAGGTGACCGACATTTTCGACAGCGAGGCGAACAAGCAAGAGGCGATTCGCTGGCTGGCGCGGGAAATCTCCGCCGACATTCACGACCGGATTTTCGACGGGTTTTATTGATGCCGCTCAAAATTTTGGAAAGCGATCTGCAACAGCAAGTCAAACCGGTCTACCTGGTGACCGGCCCCGAGCCTTTCCAATTGGAAATGGCCTTGCAGCGTATTTTACGTTGCGCCGCGCCCGAGGCAATGAGCGATCTGAACAGCGACATCTTCCGCGTCGGTCGCGACGATATCTCCGACCTCGTGCGCATCGCCAACAGCCTGCCGATGCTCGCCAAATCGCGCGTGATCGTCCTGCACGACATCCACAAGCTGAAGAAAAACGAAGCGGACCGCATTCTCGGTTACCTGGAATCGCCCGCGCCGTTCACCACGCTGATCATGCTCGGCGAGAAGGTCGACAAGCGCGGCAAGATGGTCAAGCTGATCAAGCAGCACGGCCTGATGATCAATTTCGACAAGCTTTACGAATCGCGCATGCGCCCCTGGGTGACGGCCATCGCCCGCGACCAGAAGCTGGAGTTGGACGGCGAGGCGATCGACTTTCTCGTGCGGCATGTCGGCGCCGATCTGGCCGCCGTTTCCAAGGAACTGGAAAAGGCGGCGCTGCACGCCGGTTGCGCGCGCGTGCGCATCGAAAATCTTTCCGCCGTGCTCTCCACGGTCAAGGAACAACCCATCTTCCAGTTGATGGATGCGATGGCGCGCAAGGATTCGGCCGAGTCGCTGTTCGTGCTCAAGCAGATGATCGATCAAGGCGAATCGCCCATCGGCATTCTGGCGTTTGTGGCCAAGCAATTGCGGCTGATGATTCTGGCGCGGGAGATCATGAAGCAGAAAGTCAACGAAGGCGAGGCGGCCATCGCCCTGGGCGCGAGCCCGTATCAGGCGAAAATAATAATGGAGCAGGCCCGCCGCTTTACGAGTGAATCGTTGCGCAACGGCCTGCTCTCGTTATCGCGTACCGATTTGGAACTCAAGGACGGTCGCAGCAACGACCGCGCCATCCTCGAAAAGTTGACCTTAGCCCTTTGCCGGCGGTGACACCTTCGCATGAGCCTGCTTCGCCAGGCGCGAAATGCGCCGGCTGGCGGTCTGCTTGGTCAACACGCCTTTGCTGGCGGCCTTCTGGATCGTCGTGGTGGTTTCCTTCAGCTGGGCCTGGATTTTTTCTGCGTCGCCCGCGCCGATCGCTTCGCGCATTTTTTTGGTTTCGGTGCGAACCGTGCTCCGCACGGCGCGGTTGCGCTCGTTGCGGACCAGGCTCTGGCGATGACGTTTAATCGCGCTCTTATGATTAGCCAAGGTATATGCCTCCTGATTCCGTCGAAACGGTTATATTTACCATCAAGGGTGCCAATCTATATCGGTAAGTGCGTGCCGTGTCAAGACCTTTTTCAATTTTTCGCCCGTTTTCGACCGCGGTTATCCGCCGGTGGCGGCCGGCCGATTTTCCAGTTATAGTATGCGAAAAAGACGCCCCCACGGAGAGGTGATGAAACATAGCTTTTTCCCGTTCCTGTTGATGCTCTGCCTGTTTGCCCTTTTCGCCGCCTGTGACGGTCAACCCAATGAAATGCAAGTGGAATCCTGGATCGACCCGGCGACGATCGACGGTCCGTGGACCTGGGAGCTGGGCGAGGACGGCGTGCTGCGCTTTTGGCGCGGCGAACGGTTGATCCAAAGCTGGACGGCGGTAACGGCCTTGCGTTTCGAACCGCGCGTGTGGATGCTTTTCGGCTTTTTCCACATCAAGCGGTCCACACCCGAACAAATCGACTTGACCTTCGCCGCCGACGATGGGCAGATCAAGCTGATGGACGGTGCGCGGCAGGTGGGCGTCGTGCGCATCGCCGTCAACGAGCGCGACGATCTGACCGTCGCCCTGCAAGTCAACGACGCCAACGGGTACGACGGCCTGCGGTTGTCCTTCATCAAAAACGACGGCGACCGCTTCTGGGGCTTTGGCGAACAATACAACCATATCGACCTGATCGGGCAACGTGTGCCGGTTTGGACATCCGAACAGGGCGTCGGGCGCAGCCCGCACCCGGCAATGCCCACCACGGGCGATTTGACCGACACCTATTTCCCGATGCCGTATTTCCTCGACCCCGCGCAGGGGAAAGGTTTTCTTCTCGACAACAGCGAGTACTCGTTGTTCGATCTGGGCCGCACCGACGCGGATGCATGGAGCGTCGAAGTGTGGAACGGCTGCGACGTGTCGTTCCGCATGCTGCCCGGGCCGCGTCCCGGCATGATCGTCCGCCAGTTGACGCGCGAGGTCGGCCGCGCCAAATCCGTTCCGCCGGATTGGGCCTTCGACGGCGTGATCCTCGCCGCGCAGGGCGGAACCGACGCGGTGCTGGCGCGCCTGGATACTGCACTGTCCGCCGGCATTCCGGTCACCGCCGTGTGGGTGCAAGATTGGGTAGGCATCCGCCACTTCGGCTTGGGCAACTACGGCGTGAAGTACCGGTGGATTCACGACGAGGAGTTGTATCCCGATCTGGCCGTGACCATCGCCGACCTGCGCGAGCAGGGCGTTCGCTTCCTCGGCTACTTCAATCCCTTCGTCTGCCCCGATTACGAGTTGTTCGAGCCGGGCGCGCAAAACGGCTACCTTATTAAAGGAGGCGACGGAAGTCCGTATATGTTCATCATCAGCGTGTTTACCGGCTCGCTGCTGGACGTGACCGATCCCGCGGCGGCCGACTGGTTCCAGGATTACGCGCGCGAGGCGATCGACCTGGGCATGTCCGGTTGGATGGCCGATTTCGGCGAATGGCTGCCCTTCAACGCGCGTCTGGCCGACGGTGAAGCCGAAGCGGTGCACAACCTGTATCCGACGCATTGGCACCGCCTGAACCGCGAAGTGCTGGCCGAGGCCCAACCCGACGGCGATTTTTTCCTGCTTACGCGCAGCGGCTTCACCGGCGAGCAGAAGGTCGCACAGGTCGTCTGGGCGGGCGATCAGGAGGCCTCCTGGGACGAGATGGACGGTCTGCCCACCGTCATCAAGGCCGGACTGACGCTCGGATTGGCCGGCATTCCTTATTTCACGCACG
>CALBTQ010000198.1 GCA_937967875.1 uncultured Pseudomonadota bacterium | reverse complement strand
ATACGATTTCGTAGTCGGTGACTGGAGTTCAGACGTGTGCTCTTCCGATCTTTTGCAGGAAGTAATGCGGCGCGCCCGGCAGCGCCCAATGCCCGACCTCGCTCCACTGCCGCGCATCGAGGATCTGCTCCAGACTGCGCTCGCTCAACCCGCCGAACAAACGGGGAAATCCCAGACGCACGGCCAGCGCCGCCGTCAGGCACAGGGAATAGGCCGGGATGTTCGTCGACGTCTGCTTCACGCGCGCTTCGCTCCGGAAAATGAGCCCCTATCCTAATGGATGAACCCGCGTGAAACAACGGCCGCTTTTCGGGCGTTAAATGCAAAAAAAGAAAATTGCGCTCCCCCGATTGATTTTGGTGTTTGTGTTGTAATTCCAAGTCGTTAAATGAGTAAGGGTCGCCTGCTGAAATCCTTTGGGGAATTGGCATAAATCGTGCTATAATGGCCGCACATTATGGGAAAACAACCGCTTCGAATTGCTGCGTTATGTGTCTTGGTTGTCGTCGGGGGGGCGATCGTTTGGATCAACCTTACTGCCGAGCCGGCCAAGCGGCAATCGTCGGATGCCGTCGAGCCTGCCGCCCAGGGAATTCTCAGCGAATTTGTGTATACACGCACGCAGGGCGGAGCGATGCAGTGGGAATTACGGGCCCGGGAAGCGGAGTTTTTCCAGCAACGCAACCAGTTGACGCTCAAGCAAGTCGAGGGCGAAGCCGTGTCCGGCGCGCGACGCATCACCGTGCAAGGTGAACGTGGCGAGGTCGATCTGGAAAAACGCAGCGGCTCGCTAAGCGGCAACGTGGTCGGCAAGACGAACGATGGTTACATTTTGCATACGGCGCAATTGAATTTCGATGCACGCAACAAAACGGCCAATACCGATCAAGCGGTGTTGCTGGAAGGGCCGTCTTTGACGGTCGAGGCTGTCGGCATGGACCTGGATCTGCAAAATCAGACCTTTGCCCTGCGCGAACGCGTGCGGGCCAGTCTGTGGCGGGAGGCGCGCCGATGAAGCGTTGGTTGTTCGCCTTGATGCTTCTGGCGCTGCTGGCCGCGACGCCCGCGCTGGCGCAACAGGGGGGCATTCTGCCGCCGAGCTTCGATCCGGACAAGCCGATCCACATCGCCGCCGACCGGCTCGAGGCCGATCAGAACGAAGAGTTGGTGCGCTTCGTCGACAACGTGGTGGTCGTGCAGAACGATGCGATCCTCAATTGCGATCTGCTGATCATCCATTACGAAGGGTCGCAAAAGAAGGACGCGGCCGCCGAAGGCGAATTGGCTGGTCTGGCGCAGACCGGCGGGCAGATCAAGCGCCTGCTGGCGATCGGCCGCGTGCAGATGGTGCAGGGCGAACGCCGCGCCACCTGCGACCGCGCCGAATACGATCATCGGACCGGGACGATCGTGCTGACCGGCAATCCCGAGGTGGGGCAGGGCCGCGACGTGCTGCGCGGGGCCAAGATCGTCATTCAGGTCAAGGGGCAGCGGGTGCAGATCGTCGGGCAGGGATCGCGCCGGGTAACCGCGACGATCGATCCGCGTTCGGCGCGCGATGCGGCGCAGCAAGCGTCGGGCGGCAAGAAAAAGCGGGAGGAATAGGCGTAGTGAATGCGGTTTCGTTGTCGCTGCGCACGGAAAATCTCAGCAAATCCTTTCACCGTCGCAAGGTGGTCGACGGTGTGAGTTTGGAAGTGCGCAAGGGCGAGGTCGTCGGGCTGTTGGGGCCCAACGGCGCAGGCAAAACGACGAACTTCTACATGGTCGTCGGCCTGTATCGTCCCGACGCCGGGCAGGTCATGCTCGGCGACGAACCGATCACCGAACTGCCGATGTACAAGCGCGCACGCAAGGGCATCAGCTACCTGCCGCAGGAACCGTCCGTTTTCCGCAAGCTCTCGGTGGAAGAAAACATCCTGGCGATCCTCGAAACGCTCGAACTGCCGCCGCAGGAGCAAAAGGAGCGGCTCGAATCGCTGCTGCGCGATCTGGGCATTACGCATTTGCGCAAGAACAAGGCTTATTCGCTGTCCGGCGGCGAGCGGCGCCGGCTGGAAATTTCCCGCGCGCTGGTCACCAACCCGCATTTCGTGTTGTTGGACGAGCCCTTCGCCGGCATCGATCCGATCGCCGTCGGCGAAATTCAGAACATCGTCGCGCAACTGCGCGAGCGGGGCATCGGCGTGTTGATCACCGATCACAATGTGCGCGAGACGCTCAACATTTGCGATCGCGCCTACATCATTCACCAGGGCAAATTGCTGGAGCAGGGCGATCCGGAGACGATCGCCAATTCGCAGCGGGCGCGCGAAATCTATCTGGGCGAGAAATTCCGCTTGTAGCGGAAAGGGAGCGGTAGGCGATATGGCGCTGGAGATGAAATTAAACCTGAAGCTGCAACAGCAGTTGATCATGACGCCGCAGCTTCAGCAGGCCATTAAGCTGCTGCAACTCAACCACATCGAGCTGGTGCAGGAAGTGCAGCGCGAGATGCTGGAAAATCCGGTGCTCGAGGAAACGCTCGAAAAGCTGGAAGACCCGCGCCAGTTGCCCGACGTCGGCCAGGAAATCACCGCCCCGCAAACCTCCGACCAGTGGGACGGCGGCGACAACAGCGTCGATTGGGCGCGCTATTTCGCCGACCGCAGCGTCAGCGATTATCGCGGCGGCTTCAATCGCGAGGACCGCGAAGAGGTCGAGAGCGTCCTGACGCGCGCGACCGATCTTTCCCAGCACCTCGAATGGCAACTGCACATGACCGCGATGGACGCCGAATCGAAAAACACCGGCATGGTGCTCATCGGCTACATCAACGACGACGGCTACCTGGGCGCGCCGCTCGAGGAGATCGTCGAGCGCGAAAAACTCGATCCGATCAACGCCGAGTGGGTGCTCGAACGCATCCAGACCTTCGATCCGACCGGCGTGGGCGCGCGCGATTTGGCCGAATGCCTGTTGATCCAACTCGACACGCTGGGGGTCAAAGACAAAGTGGTGCGCGCCATCGTGCGCGATCATTTGAAAGACCTGGAGCGTCATGACTACAAGACCATCGCCAAAGCGGTCGACCTCGAGGTGGAACAGGTGGTGACCCGCGTGCAGATCATCACCCGCCTCGAACCCAAGCCCGGCCGGCCGTTTTCCGCCGAGCGCGCGCAATACATCACGCCGGACATTTACGTGCGGCGCGTCGGCGACGAATACGTCATCACCCTCAACGACGACGGCCTGCCCAAACTGCGGGTGAGCAATTACTACAAGCAAATCCTGCAGGATCTGGAAACCTCGTCGAAAAAGGAGCGCGAGTACATCCAGGAAAAGCTGCGCGGCGCGCTGTGGCTGATCCGTTCGATCCACCAGCGCCAGCGCACGATCTACAAGGTCACCGAAAGCATCGTCAATTTCCAGCGCGATTTCCTCGACCAGGGCATCAATCATTTGCGTCCGATGATCCTGCGCGACGTGGCCGAGGACATCAAAATGCACGAATCGACCGTCAGCCGGGTGACCACCAACAAATACGTGCACACGCCGCAAGGCATTTTCGAGCTCAAGTATTTCTTCAACAGCGGCATCGCTTCCGACGACGGAAGCTCGATCGCTTCGGAAAGCGTCAAGAGTATGATCGCCAAAATTATTGAGGAGGAGAATGTAAAGAAACCATACTCGGACCAGAAGATCGTGCAGTTACTCAAGGAACGCGAAGGGCTCAACATCGCGCGGCGCACCGTGACCAAGTATCGCGAGATGATGGGCATCTTGTCATCAACCAAACGAAAGCGCCCCTATTAGGCGCGTTCGGTAGGAGGGCAATCCATGAGAGTCAGCGTTACTTTCCGGCATATGGAACCGACTGAAGCCATCAAAGAGTACACTGAGTCGAAACTGCTGAAGGTCAAACGGTACTTGGACGAACCGATCGAGGCCAACGTGGTGTTGGTTGTCGAGAAGTATCGCCATATCGCCGAAGTTACGCTCAATGCCGGGCGCAACGTCATCAATTGCGCCGAGGAAACCGGCGACATCTACAGCGCCATCGATATGGCCATGGACAAACTCGAGCGCCAGATCAAAAAGCACAAGGACAAGGTTCGTTCGAAAAAGGGTCGCACCAAAGCCGACCGCGAGGCCTTCGAACAGATCGCGGCGGCCTACGAACCCGGCGAGGAAGCCCAGCCGGAATGGGAAACGCGCATCGTCAACTCCGAAATCGTCAATCCCAAGCCCATCGGTCTGGAAGAGGCGGTCATGGACATGGATGGAAATCCCCAGAAGGAATTTCTCGTTTTTACTAATGCAAACAGCAGCCGAATTAATGTAATGTACCGCCGCAAAGACGGACAGTATGGATTAATCGAAACAATAACGGAGTAGACGTCGAGAATGAAAATCGCTTCGATTCTGCGACCGGAGTCGGTTGTGGCCGAACTTGCATCCACCGATAAAAACGGCATCTTGAACGAGATGTCGCATGCGCTCTCGGCCGCCGTGCCGGGCATCGATGAGAAGAAGGTCTTCAAGGCATTGGCCGAACGTGAGCGCCTGGGCAGCACCGGCATCGGCGCGGGCGTGGCGATTCCTCACGCGAAAATGCCCGGCCTCAGCAAAATCTACGGCGCCTTCGGTCGTCATGCCAAAGGCGTCGATTTCGACAGCGTCGACGGCAAGGCCGCCACGCTGTTCTTTCTGTTGATCGCGCCCGCCAACAGCGTCGTCAGCCATCTGGCGGCGCTGGAGCGGGTCAATAAACTGTTGCAGGAACCGAAAAACCGCGAAATGATCCTCGCGGCCCAACCCGAAGAGCTCTACGATTTGATCTGCCGCCTGGACGAGGAAGGATGAACCGGTGGCTTTCGTAACCGTGGCCGATTTGCTCAACGACCAGGAACGGGAACTGGGTCTGCAACTGATTACGTCCAACAAGGGACTCAAGAACAAAATCAAGATCCCCTACGTGCAAAAGCCCGGCCTGGCGATGACCGGCTACGTTTCCTACGTGGCGCAGAACCGGGTGCAGGTCTTCGGCAAAACCGAAATGACCTACCTGGCGCAACTGACCGCCGACGAACTGCGGCGCGTCTGCGAAAAGTTTTTTGCTCAGGGCGTCGCTTGCTGCATCGTCACGCGGGGTATCGCCGCGCCCAATGTCTTTCTGGAGCAGGCCGAACTCAACGGCACGCCGATCCTGGTCACCAACCTGCGCACGCAACGGTTGATCGAACGCCTGACCAATCTGCTCGAACGGTTCTTCGCCCGCCGCACCAGCCTACACGGCGTACTGCTCGACGTTTTCGGCGTCGGCATTTTGCTGTTGGGCGATTCGGGCATCGGCAAGAGCGAGTGCGCGCTCGACCTGATCATGCGCGGCCATCGTCTGGTCGCCGACGACATGGTCGACCTGTTCCGCTCCAGCTCGCTCAACGTCTACGGACGCGGTCCGGAGATCACCAAGTACCACATGGAAATCCGCGGCATCGGCATCCTGAACATCAAGGAGCTGTTCGGCATCAGCGCGATCCGCGACCAGAAGCGCGTGCAGGTGATCATCAAGCTCGTCCCCTGGCAGGAGGACGTCGATTACGACCGCCTGGGCCTCGAGGATAAAACGATCAACATCCTCGACGTCGAGTTGCCGCTGATCGTGCTGCCGGTGCGCTCCGGCCGCAACCTGTCGACGATCATCGAGGTCGCCGCGCGCAACTACCTGCTCAAACTCGAAGGATTTCACGCGGCCCGTGAATTTCAGGATCGGCTGCTCAAGCGTCTGGCCGAGGATGCGCAATTGGGCGTGACGAAGGATCCGGAATGAAAGACTCGCGCCTGATCATCATCACCGGCCTTTCCGGCAGCGGCAAATCGATCGCCAGCAAGGCGCTGGAGGATGTCGGCTATTTTTGCATCGACAACCTGCCGGTCGCCTTGCTGCCCAAGCTGATCGAATTGGGCGCGGTCGGGCGGGGCAGCGAGATCGAACGATTCGCCCTGGTGATGGACGCGCGCGAAACGACCTTCCCGGCCAAGGCCAACGAACTGTTCACCCGCCTGCGCGACGACGGCTACAACCTGGAAATCGTGTTTCTGCATGCCTCCGACGACGTGCTCCAGCGCCGTTACTCGACCACGCGGCGCGGCCATCCGGCGGCCGCCGGCGGCTCGGTGAGCGAGGGCATCGGCCGCGAGCGCGAAAGCATGGCCGATCTGATGGAAATCAGCGATTGGGTCGTGGACACCTCGACGCTCACTCCGCACGATCTGCGCCGGCTGATTCAGGATCGTTACGCCGATAGCGAAATGGAGCGCCTGCGGGTGCAATTGGTGACTTTCGGTTTCCGGCACGGATTGCCGGCCGACGCCGACCTGGTGATGGACGTGCGCTTTGTGCCCAATCCTTTTTTCGTCGAGTCCTTGAAACCGCTGACCGGCCTGGAAAAACCGGTGGCCGATTACGTGTTGGAAAACGACGTCACCAGAAAGTTCCTCGAACGGTTCGACGACCTCTTGGATTTTCTGTTGCCCCATTATGAGCACGAGGGAAAAACGTACCTGACCATCGCCGTCGGCTGCACCGGCGGCCGGCATCGCTCGGTTGCAATTGCGGAGAAATTGGCGCAAAAACTACTCGAACAAAAACGGATGGTGAGCGTTGCTCACCGCGATATCGAGAAGTGACGGGAACGAGGAATATGGTAGGTATCGTAATAGTTGCGCATGGCGGTTTATCGGACGAACTGATCCGCACCACCTCGCTGATTGTCGAAGACGAAATGATTTCGGTGCATAGCGTCCCGGTAACCGATTTGGAGGATCCCGACGACATCAAGCGCCGCATTCATACCGCCATCAAGCAAGCCGATGACGGCGATGGCGTCCTGATTTTCACCGATATGTTCGGCGGCACGCCCAGCAACATCGCCCTGTCGTTCTTGCAGGAAGATCGCGTGGACGTCATCAGCGGCGTGAATCTGCCCATGCTGGTGGATCTGGTCTACTCCCGCGAGGGAAAAACCCTGGCCGAGTTGGCTGCCCAGTTGACGGAAACGGGTAAAAACAACATCCTGCTGGCCAGTCAGTACCTCCGGGGGAATCAGCGGACATGACCGTGGAAAAACAGTTGACCGTCCAGAACCGAGCCGGCATGCATCTGCGCGCGGCGAGCAAGATCGTCAGCGCCCTGCGCGACTTCAAGTGCGACGTCGAGTTGACCTACGAACATCGCACGGCCAACGCGCGCAGCATCATGAGCCTGACGCAGTTGATCGCCCCGCCGGGCAGCGTCCTGTTCTTGCGGGTCAAAGGCCCCGACGCCGTGCGGGCCGCGCTGGCGTTGGAGAAACTGTTTCAGGATCGATTCGGAGAGGAGTGACGGTGGTGGATAAGCCTGAAACCAAGGTGGCCGTGCTCAATGGAGTGGCCAGCAGCGCGGGCATCGCGCTGGGACGGGCTTATCAGATCGACCGCAACCGCATCCAGGTGCCGCGCCAGCATCTGGCCCCGGGCACGATGGATCACGAACTCGAGCGGCTCGAAACCGCTTTCGTCATCTCGCGTCACCAGTTGCATCAGGCGCGCGAAATGCTCTCCGGCGACGATCACCTGCAGATCCTCGATACGCACATCGCCGTGCTCGAAGATCCCGAACTGGAAAAAGACGCGCGGCGACGCATCATCACCAAGAACATCAACGCCGAGTGGGCGGTCAAACAGGTTTTCGACAAGGCGGCCAGCATCTTCGAAAAGGCCGACGACCCGTACCTGCGCGAGCGCAAGCGCGACTTCGAACAGATCGCCCAACGCCTGCTGGCCAACCTGATGGGCCTGCATCGCGAGGGCCTGGATCAGATCGACGAACCGGTGATCGTCGTGGCGCACGATTTGTCGCCGGCCGATATGGCGCACCTCAACCGCCAGTTCGTGCAGGGCATCATCACCGACGTCGGCGGCCCGACCAGCCACACCAGCATTCTGGCGCGCGCGATGGAAATTCCCGCGGTAGTCGGCACCGAGACGATCACCCGCGACGTGAAGACCGGCGATCTGCTGATTATCGACGGTTTCGAAGGCCGCGTGATTCTCAATCCGTCGATGGAGTTGATCGCCGAGTACGAAACGCGGCGTCGCTTCCATGCCGACTTGCAAGACAAACTTCTCTTGCTGCGCAACGTGCCCGCGGCCACCGGCGACGGCCGCCCGGTGCAACTGGCGGCCAACGTCGAGTTGCCCTCGGAACTGAGCGTTTTACTCGACAACGGCCTGGCGCGCGTCGGCCTGTTCCGCACCGAGTTTCTGTTCCTGATGGGCGATCACATCCCGACCGAAGACGAACAGGTCAAATCCTATCGCCACATGATCGACGGCCTGGGCGCGGAGGGCGTCACCACCATCCGCACCATCGACGTGGGCGGCGATAAAATTGGTCCCGAATTCCGCCTGGAAGGCGAGGCCAATCCGGCTATGGGCCTGCGCGCGATCCGCTTCTGCCTGGCCAACCCCGATCTGTTCCGCACCCAGTTACGCGCCATCCTGCGCGCCAGCGCGCACGGCAAGGTGCGCATCATGTTCCCGATGATCAGCGGCGTCGAGGAACTGCGCCGCGCCAAGGAAATCCTCGCCCGCGTGCAGAACGAACTGCGCAACGAAGGCGTGGCTTTCGACGAGAATATTCAGATCGGGATCATGGTCGAAATTCCCAGCGCCGCGTTCATCGCCGACCTGCTGGCGAGGGAGGTCGATTTTTTCTCCATCGGCACCAACGACCTGATTCAGTATACGCTGGCCATCGACCGGTCCAACGAGCACGTCAACTACCTCTTCTCGCCGATGCACCCGGCGATCCTGCGCGGCATTTCGCTGATCGTGAAGGCGGGGCACGAAGCCGGCATTCCCGTGGCGATGTGCGGTGAAATGGCCGGCCAGCCGGAGTACGTCATGCTGCTGCTGGGCCTGGGCATCGACGAACTGTCCATGTCGCCGCACAGCGTCCTGCGCGTCAAACGCCTCATTCAGCGCTTCACCATGGAACAGGCGAAAACGTTGGCCGGCGAAACGATGCAGTTCGCCACCGCCGGCGAAGTCAACGACCACGTCGTCAATTATATGCGTTCGCAATTCCCCGAGGAATTCTGGCTGCCCGCGTGGTGCGAAAGCGGGCCCTGTCTGGAGCGCAACGACCTCGACTGATCCAGCTTACGTGCCGATAATCTCGAACTGCTCGATGTGATAGTTGGACTTGTCCTGAATGCTGATGCGCTTGTCGTATTTGCGCTCGAGGAATTCGATGCCCGAGCGCTCGTCCTCGTAAAGCATGTCGGCGATGTCCGGATGCACGCTGAGAATCAGGTTCTTGCCCAGATGATTGGGAATCTCGCGTTTGATCTCGCGGAAAATTTCGCTGCAGATGCTCGTTTTGCTTTTCACGTAGCCCTTGCCTTCGCAATAGGGGCAGGGTTCGCTGAGCACGCGCGAGATCGAATCGCGGATGCGCTTGCGGGTCATCTCCACCAGGCCCAGTTCGGATATTTTGAGGATATTCGTTTTCGCGCGGTCGTTGTTCAGGCTTTCGCTGAGCGAACTGAAGACCTTTTCACGGTTGGATTCCTTCTCCATGTCGATGAAGTCGATGATGATGATGCCGCCGATGTTGCGCAGCCGCAACTGGTAGCAGATTTCCTTGACCGCTTCGAGGTTGGTTTTCAGAATCGTGTCTTCGAGATTGCGCTTGCCGACGAACCGCCCGGTGTTCACGTCGATCGCGGTCAGCGCCTCGGTCTGCTCGATGACGATGTACCCGCCGCTTTTCAGCCACACCTTGCGCTGCAGCGCGCGGGCGATTTCCACCTCCAGCCCGAAGTGGTCGAAGATCGGCTCGTCGAGTTCGTACAGCTCGATCTTGTAGTTGACCTTGGGCATGTGCTTGCCGAGGAAGGAGAGGATCTTCTCGTATTCTTCTTTCGAGTCGATGACCACCCGCTCGATTTCCGCGTTGAACAGATCGCGGATGGCGCGCTGGGTGATGCTCAAATCGCTAGATCGGAAGAGCACACGTCTGAACTCCAGTCACCGAATACGATC
>CALBTQ010000197.1 GCA_937967875.1 uncultured Pseudomonadota bacterium | reverse complement strand
ATCGGAGATGACGCAACCCGGCGGCAGATGCACGAACACGTCCTCCGCTTTGCGCCCGTGTTTGTTGCTGCCCTTGCCGTGCTGACCGCGTTTGGCGCGGATTTGCGGTTTGAACTTGAGGTCGATCAGCGTGTTTTTCGAAGAGTCGGCGACCAGAATCACGCTGCCGCCGTTGCCGCCGTCGCCGCCGTCCGGGCCGCCCTTGGGCACGTATTTTTCACGTCGGAAGCTGACGCAGCCGTTGCCGCCCCCGCCGGATTCGACAAAAATCTTCGCTTCATCCACAAATTTCATGACCGCCTACCATCGGCTTGTCGCCTTCGTCCTGTGGGGATGGATTGAGTGTAGCATAAAAAAAGCCGCCCGTTGCAAAACGAGCGGCCTTCGTTCTCTTTTCTTTTCGGTCAGTTTTCCGGGGTCGCCGGCTCTTCCAACGGGATGACTTCCACCCGTTTGCGGTCTTTGCCCCAGCGGGAGAACTTCACCGTGCCGTCGACCTTGGCGAACAGCGTGTAATCGCGGCCCATGCCGACGTTCTCGCCCGGATGGATCAGCGTGCCCAACTGGCGGATGATGATCGAGCCGCCCGGCACCGTCTGTCCGTCGTACACCTTTACTCCATAGCGACGGCCACTGCTGTCGCGACCATTGCGGCTGCTGCCGCCGGCTTTCTTATGCGCCATGACGGACCTCCTAGCTCGTGATCTTCGTGATTTTCAACGCGGTATAGGGCTGACGATGACCGACCTTCTTGTGATAGTCCTTACGACGCTTGTACTTGAAGACGATCACCTTCTTGTTGCGATCCTGAGCCACGATCTCGCCCAGCACCTTCGCCCCGTTCAGATACGGAGCGCCCACTTTCACGTCGCTGTCGGTGCGCACCAGCAGAACTTTGTCCAGCTCGATCTGCGCGCCGACTTCACCTTCAATCCGCTCGACTTTTATCGTCTGGCCTTCCTGCACTTTGAACTGCTGGCCACCGGTTTCAATCAAAGCGTACATAAATGACTCCCTTCCGCATCATTGCGGTTTCGAAGGACGCTTACATAGAGGATATCCTACGAATTGTCAAGTATTTTTTTCATTCTCCCGGGTTAGATTGCCTTCTTCAAGCGGATTATCCGTGTTTTGCGCCCACGAATAACCATTCGTCCGCCGGCTGCGCAAAAAAATCACCCGCAAATTCAGCCAGTTAGTCCCATGCTGCGCCGGGCGTTTCTTTTCGGTTGCCTGAAAGAGGACAACTCTCTATGATTGGCGCCGATGACTACCGATAAACGCAAGAAATTACTGCAATCATTGCCCGCGGTCGGCGAGTCGATCCACGCGCCCGAACTGGCGGCGGTGGTGGGTTCGTTTCCGCGCTCGCTGGTTGTGCAGGCGCTGCGCGATGAAATCGAACATCTGCGCGCGCTGATTCTGGCCGATAAGGTCGCGACGATCGACGCCGCTTCCTTTTATCAAGCGGTGCAGGAGCGCGTTCACCGCAACGATCGCCCTCGCCTGACGCGACTGATTAACGCCACGGGGATCGTCGTGCATACGAACCTCGGGCGGTCGCCGCTGGCCGAAGAAGCCGTCGCCGCCGTCACCCAGGCCGCGCGCGGTTACAGCAATCTGGAATACGACCTGGCCGCCGGGCGTCGCGGCAGCCGTTACTCGCTGGTCGAGGATCTTCTCTGTGAACTGACCGGCGCCGAAGCCGCCCTGGTGGTCAACAACAACGCCGGCGCGGTGTTGCTGGCGCTCAGTTCGCTGGCCAAGGGCCGCGAAGCGGTGGTCAGCCGCGGCGAGTTGATCGAGATCGGCGGCAGCTTCCGCATTCCCGACGTGATGGCCGCCTCCGGTGCAATCATGGTCGAGGTCGGCACGACCAACCGCACGCATCTGGCCGATTACGAAAAGGCGATCAACGAACGCACGTCCTTGCTATTAAAGGTTCATACCAGCAATTATCGCATTCAGGGCTTCACCAAAACGGTGACCGGCGTAGAACTGGCCGAACTGGCGCACAACAAGGGCATCAAGGCGATCGAAGACCTGGGCAGCGGCTGTTTACTGGAAACGGCGTCGTTGCATCTGCCCTACGAACCGACCGCCGCCGAGGTAGTCGCCAGCGGGTTGGATGTGGTCACCTTCAGCGGCGACAAGCTGCTGGGCGGTCCGCAGGGCGGCGTACTGGTCGGCAAGGCCGAGGCCGTTCGCGCCTGTGCGAAAAATCCGCTGCATCGGGCGTTGCGCGTGGACAAAATGACCCTCGCCGCGCTGGAAGCGACGCTACGCCTGTACCGCGATCCGCAACGCGCGCTGGCCGCCATTCCCACGTTGCGCATGGTGTCGACGCCGAAAGACGTTCTGAGCAAACGCGCCGAACAACTGGCGGCCGATCTGCGCCGCGACGCCGGCGAACTGGCCGACTTCGAGGTCGTCGTCACCGAAGGTCAGGTGGGGGGCGGCGCCATGCCCCTGGCCCGGTTGGAAGATCCGGCAGTCGCCATTCGTCCCAAAGGCACAACGGCCGATGCGTTGGTCGTCGCCTTGCGCGCCCGCGCTCTGCCGATCATCGTACGCATCGAGCAGGACGCCGTGCTGGCCGATCCGCGCACTATTCTTGACGATGAACGGCCGTTATTCCACAATGGATTGGTGGAGGAACTTCGCCGGCTGAGCGAAGAAAAGGAAGACGAGTCATGAAACGCCTGGCGACCAAATATTGCGACCGCTGCCAAGCCGAGTTGCCGCTCGGATCGACCAAATACAACGTGCGCGTGGAAATCACCGCCGACTGGGACGGCTACCTGCCCGACATCAGCGGCGACGACGAAACGCGTTTGGAAATTCTGGAACAAGCCTCGCGGCTGGACGAGAAAACGCTGGAAGATCAGGTGCACATGGAAATCGAGTTGGTCCTGTGCCCGGAATGCCGCGAGATGTTCATCGACGATCTCGAGTTGGCCGGCGACGGCAAACCGATGCGCAAAACCAAACCCCCAATCAATTTGCAGTAAACCGCCATGCCGATCTTCGAGTACATCTGCCGCCGTTGCGAGCGCAAATTCGAGAAATTGGTGTTCGGCGGCCAGACGCCGCCCTGCCCGCATTGCGGCGCGACCGACGCGCAAAAACAGATGAGCGGATTCAGTTCTCGCTCGACCGGCCGGGACGGCGTGACGACCAAATCATCATCCTCGAGTTGCGGCACGTGCTCGCGCCCCTCGTGCAGCGGATGCCACTAAGCGATGAACCGCCGACGAATGATATTGCTGATCGTTGCGGCCGCGATTGCCGCGGTTGCGGTTTATTCGTGCTACCTGACGCCCAAGGCGCAGGTCGAACGCTCGCTCAAGCGGGCGATTGATGACATCAAGGATCAGAACGCGGAGAAAGTGATCGCCTATTTCGCCGACGACTTCGTCGACTCCTTCGGCTTCACCAAGGACCAGTGGGCGTTGGTCGTCGCCGCCAGCATGGCGCAATGGACCGACATCGAAATCCGCCTGGTGCAGTTGCAGATCGAGGTGGACGGCGACAAGGCCACCGCGAAATTTCATGTCGTCGGCGAAGCGACCCGGGTGGCCAGCCTCGGTTCGGGCTTGCCAGACCGGCAAGGCTATCGCTGGGGAAACATCGGGTTGCAATTGGTGAAACGCGACGGAAAATGGCTCCTGGTCGGTTGGTCCAACGTGAGCGCCAAGGCCTGGGGCGTGGGGATGCCGGAACTTTGATCGCCAAGAAAAAACGCAAGAAAGTCGGCCTGGCTCTGGGCGGCGGAGCGGCCCGGGGGCTGGCGCATTTGGGCGTGCTGCGCGTGCTCGAACGCGAACAGGTGCCCGTCGATTGTATTTCCGGCGCGAGCATGGGCAGCCTGGTCGGCGCATTGTACGCCGGCAATCCGCGCGCGGAAAAGTTGATCGTCAAGGCGCAGAAATTTTACCAGAGCGAGGAATTCGCGCAATCACGCATTCACGGCCTCAAGCGCAACGAAGAGGTGCAGGGCTTTTTCGATTCCTTCACCCAGACCGTCAAACGCGGCTTGATGATCGGCAGCACGGTCACGCGGCTGGGCTTTCTCGATCGCGACGACCTGTACTCGCTGCTATCCAATTTCATCGACGACAGCGACATCCGCAACCTGCTCATCCCGCTGGGGATCGTCGTGTGCGACCTGCTGACCGGCAAGGAAGTGGTCTTGCGGCGCGGACCGATCATCGATGCGGTGGCCGCCTCCAGCGCGGTGCCCGGCGCGTTTCCGCCGATCCGCATCGGCGAGATGGAGTGCATCGACGGCGGCGTGGTGAACATGGTGCCCATCAGCGTCGTACAGGAGATGGGCGCGGACGTGGTCATCGCGGTGAACGTCAGTCACGATCTACTCAAGCCGCCCGAGCTCAAGCGGGCGCTGGAAATTTACTTCCGCACGCAGGACATCACCAAGCGGCTGCTGATCGAAAAACAACTCGAAGCGGCTGACGTGGTCATTACGCCGCAGGTGGGACACATCCACTGGGCGGACTTTACCGCGGCGGAAACGATCATTAAGCTGGGGGAACAAGCGACGGAGGAAGCGATGCCGCGCATCCGCGAGTTGCTGGCGGAAAAGCCGCGCCGCAATCCGTTGCGTCGTTTGTTGGGGTTGCGTAAGACATCCGTATAATTCAATCTCACGAAATCGGTTCCGGGCGATGAATCGACTTCGCATCAGGCAGTAAGGAGGCCATTCATGGCAAAGAGCAAAGTGTACGAACAGGCGAAGAAAAATCTGGCCCGGGAAATCCCGCTGGCCTACGACGTGTACAGCCCCGCGCAGAAAAAGCTGATCGAACCGTTCTGCGACGATTACCGGCGATTTCTGGACATCGCGAAAACCGAGCGGCTGGCCGTCGTGGAAATCGAACGACTGGCGACCGAGGCCGGTTTCCAACCGCTGACCGCCAAGGCCAAGGGCGATAAATTTCTGCTCACCTATCGCGGCAAGGCGGCCGGTCTGGCCGTGCTGGGCAAGGAACCGGTGGAAAAAGGCGTGAACCTCGTGGTCAGCCACATCGATTCGCCGCGGTTGGATCTCAAGCAGAAACCGCTGTACGAGGATTGCAACATCGCGCTGCTGAAAACGCACTACTACGGCGGCATCCGCAAGTATCAGTGGGTGACGATTCCGCTGGCGATGTACGGCGTGGTCGTCGACAAAAACGGAAAGATGATCCACATCGCCATCGGCGACGATCCGGCCGATCCGTGTTTCACCGTGCTGGACCTGCTGCCGCACCTCGCGGCCAACAGCCAGGGCAACAAAAAACTCAACGAGGCCATCCCCGGTGAAAAGCTGAACGTGGTGATCGGCGGGCGGCCGTTGGGCAAGGCCGAGGACGGCAAGGACCGCGTCAAGCTCAACGTGCTTAAACTGCTGCACGAAAAATACGGCCTGATCGAAGAAGACTTCGTCAGCGCCGAACTGGAAATCGTCCCCGCCGGTTTCGCCCGCAACGTCGGTCTGGACGGTGCGTTCATCGGCGCCTACGGCCACGACGATCGCGTGTGCGCCTACACCAGCCTGCGCGCCTTGCTGGCTCTGGAAGCCAAGCCGCAGCGCACCGCCGTCTGCTTTTTCATGGACAAGGAAGAAATCGGCTCGACGGGCAACACCGGTGCCGAAGGCCGCTTCCTGTTGGACTTCCTCGGCGAACTGCTGGCCCGCGAGGGCCAGAACAACGAACGCGCCATTCGCCGCGCGCTGGCCAACAGCCAGGTGCTCTCGGCGGACGTGAACGCGGCGATCGATCCCGATCATCAGGGCGTGCACGACAAACACAACGCGGCGGTCATCGGCAGCGGCATCTGCCTGACCAAGTACACCGGCGTGCGCGGCAAGGCCGGCTCGTCGGACGCCCACGCCGAGTTCATCGGCAAGGTCCGCACGATCCTCAACGCCGCCAAGGTGCCGTGGCAGACCGGCGAACTGGGCAAGGTGGACGAAGGCGGCGGCGGCACGGTCGCGCTGTTCTTCGCGCGCTACGGCGCGGACGTGCTGGACGCCGGTCCGGCGCTGCTGGCGATGCACAGCCCCTTCGAACTGGCGCACAAGGACGACGTCTTCAGTTCCTTCCTGTGCTACAAGGCGTTTTTCGCCAAGGCGTAACGTGCCTCATTAAACAAAAACACCCGCCCTCCAAGGAGAGCGGGCGTTTGATTTTAATGTCGATTCAGTAGGTGTAGACCTCCAACGAAGGGTCGCCGAAGAGGTTGTACATTTCGAAGTAGCGATGGCTGCTGCCGCCGCCGAAATTGGACATGCGCCACACGCCGAACTTGCCGCACAGCATCGCGCTGGCTGCCCAGATCTGATCTGGATAGCCGGTCCAGGGGAAATTGAACATGCCCAGGAACATCGCTTTTTCGAACCAGTCGTCTTCGTCCCAGTAAGAGGTCACCGAGCTGGCGATCATCGCCACGCCGGCGTGGTCGTCGCGCAGCCAGGTTTCGGCGAAGCTCTCAGCCAGGGTGTATTTACCGGTCAGGCAGGCGAAGCTGCAAACGAAGGGATAGCGCGTGTTGGTCAGGCTCGCCACGTCGCTCTGCGAGAACGCCGGACCGTCCGCCCAGGACGTTTCGCTGCCGTGCCCGGAGTAGATCGCGTAGTTCGTCCCGGCGTTGATCGCGTTTTTCACCTGCTGCGTCGTCGCGCTGTAGGTGACGGTGTACAGCTTGTTGACCGTGTAGCTATGCGGACTGAGGAAGTAATTGATCACCGTGTTGTGCGTGCCCTCGGTGATGTTGTAGTTGTCGGTGCTGGCCATAAAGGTCGCGTTCTTCAGCCCCGCCGCCGCTTCGTACGCAGCGGTTTTGGCGACCATGTTGGCCAACTGCGCCTCGGTCCGCGCCGGGAAACGGCCCAGCAGCAGGTCGGGATAATAGTCGGTCGAATTCATACACGAATAGTAAATGTCGGTCGCCGGGTAGTTGCTGGCGAAACCGGAGGCGCCGGCGATCGTGTCGGTGTCGCCGACCAGCAGCACAAAGGTCAGCGACGGAATGTCCTCGTACTTTTCAATGATGAAATCGCGGATGCCCACAACCGTGCTTGAGCCCACGTCGCTCATGCTGGCCGTGTAGACCGTCCACCCGTCGTTCTGCTTCAGCGTCTTGAACTGGTTGAGCGCCGATGAACTCGCGAACGTGTTCGCGTAGATGATCAGGTAGGCCGCGCCGGCGGTCGGTTGCGTAAAGAGGTTCCACGTTTTGCCGGGGTTCGCCGCCTGATTGCCCAGGATCGCGTCGAATGCCGGTACGCCGTATTCGCGCGCCATTTTTTGCGTGGCGGCGATGTCCGCGCCGTTCAAATGCACGGTCACGCGCAACTCGCGGGCTATCAGCAATTCGCCGTCGGCCGGATTGTAGTCGAGCGGCGTGATTTCCAGCATGCCGAGGCGGTGATTGCGCATCATGCCTTCTTCCACCATGGTCGCAAACCGACCAACGGTGTAGGCGTCGATGCTGTAGGCGTCGGCGTCATAGACGAACTCCCGGTCTTCCAGCGCGCCCGGCAGCTTTTCCACCGGCGGCTGATTGGGCAGCACCGGATGATCCAGCGCGATCGTGTCGACCAACAGCGGCTCGGCGGTCACGGTGATCTGCGCACCCAAGGGCAGCGAGACGATCTCGCGCAACGCCGGCAGCGCCGGTTCGCCCACTTGGCCGTAATACGGATAGCCTGCCGCCTCGATACGCGTGAACACGCCCAGCTCGGTTTCCGCCTCGGTCAAGGTCAGCTCGGGCAGCACCACATGGAAGACGATTTCCTGCGCGCTTTCGCTTACCAAGGAAATCGCTCCGTCGGCAAGCATGGCCTCATCGTTCGGAGTATCGTCGCCGACATCGGCACAGCCGCTCAGGGCAAAGACCAGGACGACGGCAACGTAAATAAATTTGCGCCACAACATGGAAAACCTCCCAATCGGTCGGGGTTATTCTGAACGGGGGGATTGTACGGCAGCATCGGAGAAATCACAAGGCTTTCCCGGTCGTTCGCCGCAAAATTGTCCACGCAGATTATTACCACAATTAGTGGAATTTCGGGAAAAATGCACAATATTTAGTCGCTAAAAGCATTGAAGCGACTGAATGAATCTGTTAGCGTAGCGGCTCGGAACAACTACCGAGACAGCGAGCGGTGTATCATGAACACAAGCGTAAAAATTACGCCGATGATCCGGCAGTATCTGGATATCAAGCAGGAGTATCCGGATCATTTGCTGCTGTTTCGGATGGGCGATTTTTACGAAATGTTTTTCGAAGACGCCCAACGCGCCGCGAAGATCCTCAACATCGCGCTGACCAGCCGCTCGAAGGGCACCGAGGACCCTATTCCGCTGTGCGGCGTGCCGCATCATGCGCTCAACACCTACCTGGCCAAGCTGATTCAGGCCAACGAGAAGGTCGCCATCTGCGATCAGCTCGAGGACCCGCGCCACGCCAAGGGAATCGTCAAACGCGGCGTCACGCGGGTGGTCACGCCCGGGGTGGTTATCGAGCAGGACGAACTCGACGAAAAGGCCAACAACTATCTGATGACCGTGTGGCTGGAGGATGACAAACAGGGCTTCGCGCTGTGCGATCTATCGACCGGTGAGTTTCGCGTCGGTTTGACCGAATCGGTCGAGGCGCTGGTCGACGAACTGGTGCGCGCCGAACCGTCGGAGTTGATCGTCCCGCAATCGCTGGAGGAAGATCCGCGCGTACGGCGGTTGCTCAACTCCCTGCCCGGCCGGTTTCTCACCTCGCTGCCCGAGAACGCGTATGATCCCGCCGCCTCCCGCGAGGCATTGGCCGCACAGTTCCCCGATTTTTCGCCGACCGCCTTCGCCGACGAGGCCTACGAGACCGCCCTGCGCGCTGCGGGCGCGGCGTTGCATTATCTGGTCATCACGCAAAAGCGCGACCTAGGGCATCTGCGGCGCATCACGCTCGATCGCGCCGACGCCTTTTTGATTCTGGACGAGACGGCCAAGCGCAATCTCGAACTGACCGCGAACATGCAGGACGGAGGGCGGAAAAACACGTTGCTGGCGGTGCTGGATGAAACCTGCACGGCGATGGGCGGACGGTTGCTGCGCCGCTGGCTGTGCTATCCGCTGACCGACCGCGCGCAGATCGAAGCGCGTCACGAGGCCGTCGCCGAATGCCTCGACCGCGTCAACGACCGCGAAAATCTTATCGAGGCGATGGGCGCGATTCACGATCTGGAGCGGCTGGCCGGGCGCATCAGCCTCGCCTCGTGCAACGCGCGCGACCTGATCGCTCTGCGCAATTCGCTGCGCCAGTTGCCCGCACTCAAAGAGGCATTGGGGCAATTCGGCAATCCGCTGTTTATCGAGCTGACCGGCAGACTCGATTTGCTGACCGACGTCGGCGATTTGCTCGAGCGCGCCATCGACGACGATCCGCCCCTCGCCTTGCGCGACGGCGGCTTGATCAAGCCCGGCTTCAGCGCCGAGGTCGACGACCTGCGGCACATTTCGCGCAGCGGCAAAGGTGTGATCGCCGAAATCGAGGCGGCCGAACGCAAGCGCACGGGCATCCAGAAACTGCGCATCCGTTACAATAATATTTTCGGCTATTTCATCGAGGTGACCAAATCCAACCTCGACCTGGTGCCCGCCGACTACCTGCGCAAACAAACGTTGGTCAATGCCGAGCGGTTCATCACCCCGCAGCTCAAGGAGATCGAGGAGAAGATCCTCACCGCGCAGGACAAGATCGTCGATCTGGAATACGACCTGTTCGGCGAAGTGCGGCGGCAAGTGGCCGACCAGGTGGCGCGCATTCAGACGACCGCGCAGGTCGTGGCGTATGTCGACGTGCTGACCTGCTTCGCGCGATTGGCCGAAAAGCGCGGCTATTGCCGGCCGGAGATCGGCGACGACGACCGGTTGGACATTCGCGACGGTCGTCATCCGGTGGTGGAAGTCGCGGTCACCGACGAGCGCTTCGTGCCCAACGACACGCTGCTGGATACCGACGCCAACCGCCTGCTGCTGATCACCGGGCCGAACATGGCCGGCAAATCGACTTACATCCGGCAGGTGGCGCTGATCGCGATCATGGCGCAGATGGGCTCGTTCACGCCCGCGTCGGCGGCGCACGTCGGCCTGGTCGACCGCGTGTTCACCCGCGTGGGCGCGTCGGACAACCTGGCGCGCGGCCAGTCGACCTTCATGGTCGAGATGACCGAAACGGCGGATATCCTCCGCAACGCCACACGCCGCAGTTTGATCATCCTCGACGAAGTCGGGCGCGGCACATCCACCTTCGACGGGCTGTCGATCGCCTGGGCCGTCGCCGAGTACGTGCACAATGCCGAACGCGTCGGCGCACGTACGCTGTTCGCCACACACTACCACGAACTGACCGACCTCGCGCGCACCAAACCCGGCGTGGTCAACTACAACATCGCCGTCAAGGAATGGAACGAGCAGATCATTTTCCTGCGCAAGATCGTACCCGGCGCGACCAGCCGCCGCTACGGCATTCAGGTGGCGCGGTTGGCCGGTCTTCCCGAAGAGGTGCTCGCGCGCGCCAAGGAAGTGCTGAAAAACCTGGAAGCGGCGGAATTCGACGAGGTGGGTCAGGTGCGTCTAGCCGAACACGCGCGTAAAAAGGCCGCGCCGAAAACCGGCCAACTCAGCTTCTTTTCCGCGCCGACGCCCTCGCCGGTCGAGGAGGAAATCCGCGCGCTGGACATCGCCGGCCTGACGCCGATCGAGGCGCTCAACGCGTTGTCGCGGCTGCAGGAGAAATTGAAATGATGCGCCGCTTCGTCATCATCGTCATGCTGCTTCTGCTGCTGCCCGCGCTGGCCGGGGCCGACCTGGTCGAGAACCAATACCGGAAGCTGCGCGACGGTTACCAAAATTTTCTGACCGACATCAAAGCGCAGCATCAGCGGGTCAATTGGCAACGGTACATTCGCGCGTTCATTCAGTTTGCGGAAGATCACCCGGAGCATGCGCGTGCGGCCGACGCGCTGTTCATCGCCGGCGACGGCTTCGTGCGCATGGCGCGCTGGTCGGGGCAAAACGACGATCTGCGCGCGGCGATCAAGGTGTACGACCGCATGGCCCGCGTGTATCCGGAAAGCAATCTGGCCGACGACGCGCTGGTCAAGGCGGGACAGATTTTAGAAAAGAAATTGGAAATGCCGGCCGAGGCCTACTTGCGCTATCAGGGCGCGGCGGGCGGCATCGGCAACGGCGATCTGGTTGCCGAAGCGCAGGCGGGCCTGGAGCGACTGGCCGCCTTTGCGCCGCAAGCGCCGTTGGTTGTTGAGCAAACGCCAGCTCCGACGGTTGAAAGCGAAACGCCGCCGGTGGTGGAATCCGTTGAGACGACACCGGAGACGGTCATGCCGACGCCGGAACCGGAGACGCCGATCGCTTCCGCGCAAGTGCGCAGTTGCGCGGTGTGGGCGGGAAAAAACCATCTGCGCCTGGTGCTCGTCCTGAGCGCGCCGGTGACGATCGAGCAATCGTGCACGCAGCCGGCGGCGGATCGGCAGGAGCCCGGCGAACTGCGTTTATCGTTCATCGACGCCGCGCTGGCCGAGGATTTCAGCCTGCCGGCGATGGACGATTCGCTGGTGCAACAGGCCGAGATGATCGACGATCGCAACGGCTCGGTCACGTTGCGTTTGCAGTTGAGCGAGTTTTCCTCATACCAGATCAGCCGGTTGAACGATCCGCCGCGGGTGATCGTCGACGTGCAGACCAAGCATCCGCAGGCGCTGTCGCCCTCTGCGTCACGCAAGCGTGTGATCGTGATCGATCCGGGGCACGGCGGCGAAGACCTGGGCGCGCACAACGGCTCGCTGGTGGAAAAGGACATCGTGTTGGCCGTGGCGCTGCAGGTGAAAAAGGAGCTGAGCAAGCGCTCGGACCTGGTCGTCGTACTCACGCGCGAGGAGGACGTTTATCTGCCGCTTGATGTGCGCACGGCGATCGCCAACGAACTGGCCGCCGACCTGTTCGTGTCGCTGCACGTCAACGCCAGCTTCCGCCCGGTGAGCAACGGCATCGAAACCTACCTTTTTGCGGGCAACAGCCAGCCGGACGACGCGGAGATCGTCGATTTCGAAAACAAGGCGGGCAATCACACCTTCGCCTCTTCGCGCAATATGCTGAATCATTTTTACACCGAGACTGCGCGCGAGGAATCGCGGCATCTGGCCAAAACCATGCAAAGCAAACTGCTCGCCCGCGTGCGTTCCGTCCGCAAGAATGCGGCCGACCGCGGCACCAAGCAGGCCCCGCTGATGGTGCTCATGGACGCGCGCATGCCCGCCGTGCTGGTGGAGATCGGTTTCGCGACGCATGCCGACGAGGCAAAGTTGCTGCCACAAAATTCTTATCAACAACTGCTGGCCGACGGCGTCGTCGCCGGGATTCAGGATTATCTGGACCGGAACGGGCGACAAGGACAGTAACGTGGACGAGTGGATCGACCGCTTTCTGGCGCATAAGAAAATCGAGTACGGCGCGGGCAAAAACACGCTGGACGCCTACAGCCGCGATCTGGTGTTGTTCGCCACGTTTTGCGAAACGCGCGGCATCGATCGCGTCGAACGCATCGCGGCCGCCGATGTGCTCGGCTTTGTCGTGCACCGGCACGAGCACGACGGCGTATCGGCGCGCACCGTCGCGCGCAACCTGGTGACCGTGCGCAACTTCCTCAAGTTTTTGTACGAAGAGAATGTCATTCCGGCCAATCCGGCCGAATTGGTCGACACACAGAAAATCGGCAAACCGCTGCCCAAGGTGCTGACCGAAAGCGAGGTCGACGCCCTGCTCGCCGCGCCCGATTCGACCACACCGCTGGGCCTGCGCGACAAGGCGATGCTCGAAACGCTATACGCGTCGGGGCTGCGCGTTTCGGAACTGGTCAATCTGCCGCTGCGGGCGCTGAACCTGGAGATCGGTCTGCTGCGCGTGATCGGCAAAGGCAACAAGGAGCGCCTGGCGCCCATCGGCGACGAGGCGGCCGATTGGATAATGCGCTACCTCGAACAGGCGCGACCGGTGTTGCTGAATCGGCGCACTTCGTCGGCGGTGTTCGTCACCAATCGCGGCGGGCCGATGACGCGCCAGCATTTTCATTTGCTGGTGGACCGCTACGGCAAAGCGGTGGGCATCAAACGCAAGATTTCACCGCACGTACTGCGCCACAGCTTCGCG
Organism: uncultured Pseudomonadota bacterium; assembly: GCA_937967875.1. Lineage (GTDB taxonomy): Bacteria > Lernaellota > Lernaellaia > Lernaellales > Lernaellaceae > CALBTQ01. The sequence continues at coordinate 418 of CALBTQ010000197.1, read as the reverse complement.
ACGCACCTGCTCGAACACGGCGCGGACCTGCGCTCGGTGCAGGAGATGCTCGGTCACGCCGACTTGAGCACAACCGAGATATATACGCACATCAATCGCGAACGGTTGAAGAAGGTGCATACGCACCATCACCCGCGCGGGTAAGATGGACTTTCATTCAAGTTCCGGGTAAAACGTAACTATGGATGTTATTGTATGTCATCGACAGGCCGATTGGGACACGGTCGGCGCCGCGTTGCTCGCCCGTCTGCTTTACCCGCAGGCGGACGTCGTCTACCTCGGCGGCACGCTCGACGCGTCGCCCGAAGCGTTTTTCAACTTCCGCCGCCCCGAGCAAATCGACCGGAAAATGATCGACCGCTTGATTGTCCTAGATCGGAAGAGCACACGTCTGAACTCCAGTCACCGAATACGATCT
>CALBTQ010000196.1 GCA_937967875.1 uncultured Pseudomonadota bacterium | reverse complement strand
TCCAACCATGCACGGCGTACGCCAAGGGCGGAAATTGTGGCACCCGGGAAGACTGTCATTGCCGGGGTGCCACATTTTTGGCGAAGCGAAAGGTGTGCTGTACTAATGATGCAATTCCTACGGAGGTGAGTTAGGAATTAACCCTTCACTTTCTTTAAACTTACCAGTTTGCTACAGTCTCCCTTCCGTCAATCACCGAAACCACAGGAGAGGGAGCGATGAGCTGTTCGTTTTCGGCGCGCAAGGTGACCGACCGCGTGTACTGGGTCGGGGCGATCGACTGGGATCTGCAGGAGTTTCACGGCTACGCCACGCAGCGGGGCACGACCTACAACGCCTACCTGATTCTGGCCGAGAAGGTCACGCTGATCGACACGGTCAAAGCGCCCTACAAGCAGGAACTGCTGCGGCGCATCGCCTCGGTGATCGACCCGGGCAAGATCGACTACATCGTCTCCAACCATAGCGAGATGGATCACAGCGGTTGCCTGCCGGAGATCATCGCGGCGGTGAAGCCCGAAAAGGTGTTCGTCTCCAAGATGGGGCAAAAGGCGCTGCAACGGCACTTCGGCCTGACCGACCTGACCGCGGTCAACTCCGGCGACAGCCTCGACCTGGGCGGCGCGACGCTGCACTTCGTCGAAACGCGCATGCTCCATTGGCCCGACAGCATGATCACCTGGCTGCCCGAGGAAAAACTGCTGTTTTCGCAGGACGGTTTCGGCATGCACCTGGCCGGCGACGAGTTGTGGGTCGACCGCGTCCCCGAGCCGATCTGGCTGTACGAGGCGGCCAAGTACTACGCGAACATTCTGCTGCCCTTCTCGCCGCTAGTGCTCAAGCTGGCCGGCCAGCTCGCCGAGCTGAACTGGCCGATCGAGATCATCGCCCCCGACCACGGTCCGCTGTGGCGCAACAACCCGGGGCGGATCGTCGAACTCTACGGCAAATGGGCGAGCCAAAAGCCGGTCAACCGCGCGATCGTCATGTACGACACGATGTGGAAATCCACCGCGCTCATGGCCCGCGCCGTCGGCGACGGCCTGCACGACGCGGGCACGGCGGTCAAGCTGATGTCGCTGCACGGCCAGCACCGCAGCGACGTGATCACCGAACTGCTCGACGCCGGCGCGCTGGTCGTCGGCTCGCCGACGATGAACAACAACGTCTACCCGACGCTCGCCGACGCGCTGACCTACCTCAAGGGCCTCAAGCCGGCCAATAAAATCGGCGCGGCCTTCGGCTCCTACGGCTGGAGCGGCGAATCGGTCAAGCAGCTTGAGGAATACCTGGAGGCGATGAAGGTCGAAATCGCCGCTCCGGGCGTCAAGGTCAATTACGTGCCCGACAACGACGATCTCGCCCGTTGTTACGCCCTGGGCGAACAGGTGGCCCAGAGCCTGCAGGCGAAGTGCGGCGAATAATACCTGCCGCCAATAGAACAATCTTCGGTTAGGTGTTATATATTAGCCAGGAAGCTTTTTCTGGAGGAAACAATGAAAGCGCCGATGTGGATTCTGCTGATTTGTTTGGTTTCCTTGGGCATTTTCACGATCGTCGCGGCTTGCGGCGATGACGATGACGATGACGACGACGACGACAACGACGACAACGACGCCGGCGACGATGATGACGACGACGCCGGCGACGACGACAACGATACGGAAGATCCCAACCTGGAAATCTGCACGAATATGGGCGACCGGTTCATCGAATGTCTGGGCGATGAAATCTTCGAAAGCGACGACGATTACGACGCCTTCGTTCAGAGTTGCTTGGACGATCAAAACACGATCGATTGTGCGGCCGAATGCGCGAACATCGAGGAGTGCACGCCGTATCTCGAATGTATTTACCAGTGTATTGATCCGGAGAGCTAAGCGCTCATTTCGCTATACAGTCGCCGATACACTTCCTGCTCATGCGGCGAGTAGCAGCATAGCTCCACCTTTTCGATCGTCGCATTTTCCGCCAGAAAATCGTGCACCGTCCGCAGCGCGATGCGCGCGGCGTCTGCCAGCGGATAGCCGTACACGCCCGTGCTAATGCAGGGGAAGGCCACGGACTTCGCGCCGATCTCCATGGCGACCTGCAAACTGCGATGGTAGCAGGACGCCAGCAGTTGCGGCTCGCCCCGGGCGCCGTCGTGGTAGACCGGCCCCACGGTGTGGATGACGTGCCGCGCCGGCAGTCGATAGCCGCGCGTGGCTTTCGCGTCGCCGGTCGAACAGCCGTCGAGCGTGCGGCATTCTTCCAACAGTTCCGACCCCGCCGCGCGGTGGATCGCGCCGTCGACGCCCCCGCCGCCCAGCAGCGAGGTGTTGGCCGCGTTGACGATCGCGTCGACCGGCCGGAAAACGACTCCCTCGTCGACCACGGTCATTCGGTTCCAGGCTTTCATGGGCTTACTCCTTGGCCACCCCCGCCAGGAGGACGACCCTGGTTGTCGCATGCTCGAAGGCATGCACGTCGGGCATTTTCGCAAACAACCAGCCGTGCCAATCGTCCTTGCCGTTTTCGCGGATGATCGCCTGCGCGGCCGGGTTGGTCGGCTCGGCGCCCTTGGTGACGATCGCCTCGGCGGTCATGGCGAAGGCGGGCACGAAGGCGCCGATCTCGACGCTCAGACCGGTGTCGCCCAGCGGCTGTTTCTCGCCGACCTTGACGACGATTTCCTGCAGCGCGCCGTCCTTGGGGCCGAAGCCGATTTTCACCGCGGGCCACTGGGCGACGATCTCCTCGGGCAACTGCACCGGACGGCCGGTGCGCACCGCCCCCATCGCCGGCATCGCACCGCCGGGCGCGGCGTGCGCGCGCATGAACTCGTCCAACTGCGTGCAGCATTCGGCGCCCATGGCGCGGGCGTTTTCGTCGCAGCAGGCCTTGAGCGCGTCGACGTCGACTTGCGGCATCGCCGCGGGCTCGTTCGTTTTTTTTTGTTTTAAAGCGGAAAACTCGTCGGCCTTTTCCGTGGGCGTGCAGGCGGCGACGAGCAGCAGACAAATCAACGCGAGAAAACAGGTGCGCATGAAAATCTCCTGAAGGTTACGCCGGCAGTGTACCGCGCCCTGCGGATGCCGCCAAGGCGAAATGCGCGCCTGCGCCGGCCGGGCGATTCGATTTGCACTTTTCCAATAACCGCGTTACGATGCCGACGCAATTCCAAGAATAATCGGAGATAGAACGATGATCAGGCAATGGTCGTTGACGTTATTGCTGGTGTTGGGCGTGTGTCTGCTCGCCTGCGAAAAATCTTCCGCCCCGCGCATGGTCGGCCGCTCGGCCTCGGCGCCCGACGAAATTCCCGAGTTGATCGCCGCCGCCGACGCCTGCGCCGCCATGGCCGATTGCGACGCCCTGCGCACCCTGCACGCGCGGCTGGAAGCCAAAATCAGCTTCAACGCGGAGGATCTGGCCGAGTACATGAACGCCGCTCAGACCGACGCGGTGAAATACGACATCGTGCGCGCCTACACGCCGTGGGTGAGTTCGGCGATGCTTCCCTCGTTGACGCCGGCGATGACCAGCAACGATTACGCCCTGCGACACGCGGCGCAAAAAGCGGTGGCGGCCGTCGGCAGCGATGAGGCGATCGCCGCACTGCTCGCCGTGCTGCAGGTGGCCGACGACCAATACCGTCGCCACGTGCCCGCCCTATTGGCGCGTCATGCCAAATCGGATAAAGTCATAGCCGGTTTGCCGGAGATCATTCGTTTGGCCGAGCACGCGGAAGACGTCGTTTTCCGCAAAGGCGCGGTGCAGGTGGTCGGCGCGGCCGGCGAAGTCGAGCATCTGCCCTGGCTGATGCAAGAGGCGCGGCACGACGACGACCTGAAGGTGCGCACCGAGGCGGTCAAAGCCCTGGCGCGTTACGCCAAGCGTCCCGAGGTGCTCGACTGCCTGGCGCGGATCGCCGGCGAGAAAAAGCACGCGCAACTGGCCGACCTGGCCCGGCGCGCCACGCAAGGCGAAGCGTTGTAAGGAGCAAAACAAATGAAACGTTTCATCATTCTGTTCATCACACTTATTTTGGTAGGGGGAGTCAGCATGTCGATGGCCGGAAACGATCTGCCCAAAGAAAAAGGGCTGTATGCGATTATGGAAACCACCCTGGGCGTCATGGTGATCAAACTCGAACCGGAAAAAGCGCCCAAGACGGTCGAGAATTTCGT
>CALBTQ010000195.1 GCA_937967875.1 uncultured Pseudomonadota bacterium | reverse complement strand
CCACCGAGATCTACACTCTTTCCCTACACGACGCTCTTCCGATCTCGGGCCGGTGATCACCGAGCCGTGGTCGGGGCCCGAAAGCGTGTTCATCGTGCTGGACGACGCGCAGGTCGAGGTGCTGCTCGAAGGCATGCAGACCTACGACTACCAGGGCGCGCTGGCGGTGTCGCTGTCGGACCTGGTCATCCAGAGCGGCCTGACGCCCAACCCGGAGTCGTTCCGCTACGACTTCACCGCGACCGACGGTTACGACCTTTTCATCAAACGATACGAGGACATCTCGCTGCTGCCCAGTTGGCAGGAGATGCTCAAGGGCTACCTGTATTGGGACACCCGCTATGACGACCTGACCTCCGGCTGGACCGAGCACCCCTGGGGCAGCGCGCTGTCGGCCTATCAGGTCAAGTGGATGAACGGCGGCTTGATCACCTTGCTGCCCGTCGAGTGAACCGGGGAGAAAAATCATGAAACGCAAGAACTACTGGTGGATGATCGCTTGCGCGGCGTTGCTCGTCGCGCTGTTGGCCTTCGGCGTCGGCTGCGCCAAGAAATCGAGCGGCGGCGGCGACGACGACGATGACGACGACGATGACGACGACGCGACCGAATCGGGCGTCGGCTCCTACGACATCTACTTGAACATGGTGCCCGTGACGCTCGGCGAGTTCGTCGAGCCGTCGGCGATGACGCTGACCGATCCGGACGGCGCGGAGATCGAAGTTTCGGCGATCGGCGTGGCCGACCTGCTGGCGGCGATCCCCGAATTTTCCGCCGACGCGGCGAAGTTCACCTACGAGATTTTCGACACGCTCGAAAACGCGCTGGGCGATTTGGCGTCGTTGGACGATCTGGGCGGCGCGGCGTTCTACGAGCATCCGGACGGCGGCTTGCTGTGCCTGGGCTGGACCGGCGCGGGCCATAGCGCGCAGACCACTTGCGCGATGGACAACGGCGCGCTGGTGACGCATCCGATCGACGGTCAGTTCGACATCACGCCGATCGCGACGATCAACGAGCGCACCGGCGATCAGCCCGACATGCTGGGCCAGACGACGGCGCTACAGGGCGTGATCACCTGCGGCACGGGCGTGATGGTTTCCGGCTCGTATTTGAAATCCTTCGTGCAGGAAGACGGCAGCGGCGTGAAGATCTTCGCCGACATGGGCGCGACCGACGCCAACGCCGGCTACAACGGCCAGTTGATGAGCGAGATCTACCTGTTCGAGGGCGATGAGGTGTTCATCCAAGGGCGCGTCACCGTGCACAACGGGATGATCGAATTTGTGCCGGTCAGCGGTTATCACGTGGCCGTGCTTTCGACCGGCAACGACGTGCCCGCGCCGGCGGTGAAAACCATCGCCGAGCTGATCGACGATAAATACTTCTGGGCCGGCGCGCTGGTGCAGGTCGAGGACGTCGAGATGGTCGACGTGAACCCGGATGATCCGACCACCGACTGGCCGGCTTACGGCACCAAATCCAAGGACATCATGATCCGTCACACGAGCGGCGGACAGAAAATCGCCCTGCCGGTTTACGAGGGCACGGGCATCCCCGGCTCAATCAAACCGGCGGCGGGCTTCGACGTGATCGGCCTGTTCAACGTCGAGGGCGAAGGCTTCGAGATGTACCCGCGCAAGATCGAGGACGTCAATCCGACCGACACGACGCTGGGCGGCACGATCACCGTCCAGCTTTACGGCGAGGACAAGAGCAAGCCGGTCAATCTGTCGCAGTTGCGCGCGGGCATGCAGGTGCTGGTCGACGGCGAAGACCCGGTGCCGGTGGTTTCGATCGCCTCGGTGATCAACGCCAGCGGCATCAGCCGCAACTACAAGAAGCTCGAATACAAGCACATCGCCTACGACGGCCGCCAGCCGTTCGAAACGCTGATCTTCGATGAGATGAAATCCGGCGTACTCTATCAGGACGAGCCGCAGGATGACGAGCAGCCCGACCCGATGGTCTCCAGTTTCTTCTGGGAGGGCATGGGGCTGTCGGAGATCTACTTCCTCAATGGCGTGACCGACATCAACGCCATCCGCGAGGTCGAGCCGCCGGCCGAGGGCGACGCCGAACACGGCAAGGGCGTCACCTTGATGATCAACGGCAAGAAGTACGCGATCAACTTCAACACGCTGACCAAGACCGAGTACGAGGGCGAAGAGGCGATCCGCTTCGACAATCTGATTCACGAACAGGTGATCAACCTGTACACGATGGACGGCAGCTTCACGACCGACCAGATCCGCATGCTCTACGATTACCGCCTGGCGTCCTACGACGAGAGCCAGGAAACGACGGTGACCTACGACGATCTGGACGGCGCGTACCTCGTGCTGGCCGATCCGCCCTACAGCGTCTTCCCGGAGCTCGGCGAAAGCGCGCGGATCGACGACCTGTACGTCATCGACATGATGCGCATGATGCAGGTCGACAACGGCCTGGATAAGGAGCGCATCACCGTCTACCTGCGCGACTGCGCCACCGAGTCGGTCGACGTGGGCGACGGGGTGATGGAAGACGTCGTCTTCTTCCGCACCGTGCTGGAAGAGGCGGGCGTGGACATCGCCGGCGACATGTACCTGTGGGATGTCTGGCTGACGGCCTCGGACGACTTCACCTCCACCTGGACCTACGGCCACAATCACCTGGTCGACATGTACTTCCGGCCGTACGAAAACCGCGGCTGGACGGTCGACGAAGGCCTGGCCGCCTACGGCGGGCGCGTGTCGACCAAGGCGATCGATTTGATTTCGCTGCACGCCGTGCCGCAGGAAGCGCCCAGCGAACCGGTGGTCATCGGCGAGCAAACGCTCTGGGGCAGCTCGGCCAATAGCTGCGAAGGCTGTCACTTCAAGCACGATGCGATTCAGATTCCCATCGACTGCTATTCGTGCCACTCGGCGTCGACCCGCTGACGAGGAGAACGATGCGTTCGGTTTGGTTGATCTTGACGTTGCTGGTCTGCCTGCTCGCTCCGGCGTGGGCCGGGGCCGAAGAGGAGAGCGACGAGGACGAATCCACCCCGGTGTTCACCGCCGGCGAGATCATCGTCACGGGCAAGCGCACGCCCGCCGAGCGGGTCGCGTCGCTGGATGAAATCACCGCGCAGCAGATCGAGGATATGGGCGCGCGCAACGTCGCCGAGGCGCTGCAATTCGCGCCCGGTTCGCGCGTGGACACCGCGCCCACCTCGCTGTCGGCCAACGGCAAGCAGGAAAGCTTGGGCAGCCTGCGGGGCTTCGATCCGCGCAACGTGATCGTGCTGATCGACGGCGTGCCGATGTACGAACCCTATTTCCGCGTGCTCGACCTGCGGCAGATTCCCGTCGGCGACATCGCGAAAATCAAGATCGTCAAAGGCCCGACCAGCGTGCTGTACGGGCCCAACGCCCTGGGCGGCGTCATCAACATCATCACCAAACGCGGCGCGGGCGAACCGCGCGGACACCTCGACGTGTCCTACGGCGACGTGAACACCTTCGAGGGCAACGGCTCGCTGCTGGGCGGCGCAAGCGGCTGGGAGTATTTCCTGTCGTCGGGATACACGACCAGCGACGGTTTCCCGGTGTCGCAGGATTTCGACCCGACGCGCAACGAGGACGGCGATCTGCGCTTCAACTCGGACTTCAACGATTTCGTCGCCGCCGGCAAGGTGGGCTATCAGAGCGGACTCAACGGCCTGACCGCCTCGGCCGGGCATTATCAGTACGAGGGCGGCGTGCCCTTCTCGATGGAGGCGATCGAGCCGGGCACGTTGTGGCGCAAGGACTGGCGCAAGACGACCGCGTCGCTGCACGGCGAATGGGCTCCGGCCGATTTCCTCTACTTGCGCGGGCGCGCGTTCTACTCGCGGTTCTTCAACACGATCACCAGCTACACCGACACGACGATGTCGGCGATCGCCACCGAGGGCGACGCGGTGTCGACCTACGACAACAACGTGATGGGCTACATTCTGTTGCCCGAATTTCTACTGGGCCCGGCGGGCACGCTGACGCTGTCGAACCTGTACAAGTACGACACCGTGCACATTCAGGACGAGGATCGCGCCGACTGGTACGACTTCGGCGCGGAGACGATCAGCGGCGGCGGCGAGTACGCGGTGGAACTGTGGCGCTTCGCCTTCACCGCCGGCGCGGCCTACCACTTCTACCGCCGCACCGAAACGCCCAACGACGAGCTGGGCGAGGACGACAGCGCGGTGGATTATATGGCCGGGCTGGCCTTCACGCCGATCGAGATGCTCACGCTGCACGCGGGCGCGGCGCACAAGAGCGCCTTCCCCGATCTGAAAACGCTCTACGGCTCGCAGGGCAATCCGGATTTGGATCCGGAAGCGGCGAACAACATCGACGCGGGCGTTCGCTTCGCGCCGCTGCGCCAGATTGCGTTGGAGGCGACGTACTTCTACAGCGACATCACCGACCTGATCGGCAAACGCGAGTTCGGCAACGAGTACACCTACGAGAATATCGACGAAGCGACGATCACCGGCGTCGAAAGCGCGCTGGACGTGACGTTGCTGGACGACGCGCTCGGCCTGTCGGTCAACCACACCTGGATGCAGACCGAGGACAAACGCGAAAACCGGTTGCTCGACCGCCTCGATTTTCGCCCCGAACACAGCGTCAATGTCGGCGGATACGTCGCCGCGCCGTGGGGCACGCGCCTGGCCGTGCAGCATCATTACGTCAGCGAACGGCAGTACGAAGGATCCGGCGCGGAACCCGAAGTGCTCACCATGCCCGCCTACGGCTTCACCAACGCGCGCCTGGCGCAATCCTTCGCCTGGGACGCGGGCCGCACGAAGCTCGAAGTTTTCTGCGAAGGCAAGAACCTCTTCGACGTCTACTACGAACCGGCGCCCGAAAAACCGGCTCCGGGCCGCGAATTGTTCGCCGGCGTGGGGATGGATTTCTGAGCCAATGCGGAACGGCGAATTTCGAACGCGGAATTACGCCAATGCGGGGTGGCACTGTTTTGCGAGCGCAAGAAATGCGCGAGCATAACGGGGTGTAGGCAAGCCCGTTGATACGAATCGTCAAAGATTCCTGCGCCCCTCCGGGGCTTTTTTCTTTGGGTGGTCCGCGATTTCCAGGGCTTCGCCCTTCGCTACTGACCTTCCGCCCCTCTGGGGCTTTGGCGGTCCGGACAGGTCAATTCGGAAGTCGGGAAGGCGAGCCCTCGCCCCGGGCCGGCGGCCGAGCCTCTCCCACCGGGCGAGGGCAAGAAAAAATCAGGGACTCGATTTCTTCGTGTCCCCGCATTTTTGAACTGCGTTGAAAAGGATTTCCGCGTAGGTTCTTCAAGCCCGCAGGGCGCAGGTCAATAGCGAAGGGCGAAGCCCTGGTATAAGACGCGGCAACCTCAAGCAAACCCCTGAAAGGGGTGCAGGTAATTCCCGCCGCCGACGGAACGGTCGATCATGTTCAGTTTTTGATACAGCTTGCCGTGGCCGATCCGATACCGATCGTCAAAGATTCCTCCGCCCCTCCGGGGATGAGGGCAGTCGGCGTCCGAAAAAAACGGGGACGCGATCACCTCGCATCCCCGTTTGACGTTTCCGGTTTTTAGAAGCAGTGATGGCCCTCGGCGCCGTCCTGGATTTCGGTGTCGTCGCCGGCGTCGATCGTCTCGTCTTCGCGGTACCAGGTCGCCATGCGCGTGGGCGCGAACTCCTCGACGAAGTTGATGCCCGCTTCCTCGTTGTCGATGGTCATGGTCAGGTCCTGCCCCTCAGCCACAACGGTGGCGGTGGTCGGCGTGTTGACCCACATGTGCGACGCGTCGTTGTAGACGAACAGGAACATCTTCCACACGCCGTTGAGGAACTGCGCGATGTACGCGGTGTCGCCGTCATGGGTGACGCCCTCGCCGACGAAGTTGGGCAGGTCGGTGTCGAAGACCGCGTAGTACTCGTGGAAGCCGGTGTCGGCTCCGCCGGGCAGGTTCGTCGCGGTGCGGATCTGCGCGTAGAACCCGTTCCCATAGGGGACGATGCCGTATTGGATGATATCCAGGTGGCCGACGTAGGTCGGTTCGCCGATCAGGTACCAGTAGATCATATCGTTTTCCGGATCGGGCCACGACCAGCCCGGCGTGTTGCAGACGCATTCGCAATCGGCGCCCAGTTGCGTGCTCGCGCCGGTGTCGGGACCGCCGTAATGATCTTTCGCCCAGTCCATGGCTTCTTCGGCGGTAACTTCACCGTCGCCGTCGCCGTTGGGCGGATCGTCGGCCTGGTTGCCTTCGTAGGCGTCGAAGTATGCGCTGCTGACGTACGCGCCTTCGCCGTTGGGACGACCGCGCGCGGAGGTGTTTTTATCCGACGCGGCCAACACGTTGACGCCGGCCTGAGCGATCGAATTGTCGCCGGTGGTGAAGTTGCCCGCGTAGCAACTGATGATCACGATGTTCAGGTTGCAGAAGCCGGGTTGGCGGCACTCGCCGGCGTAGTAGTCCATGGTCGCCGGGCAGTGCGAGCCCGAGCCGACGGCGTTTTTCAATTGGTCGGGCTTCAGCTTGCCGTGGCCGTTTTGCGCGCGGATGTATCCGCTCTTGCCGCCGTGCCCCGCGAGGTAGATGTACAGTTCGTCGAGGCAGGCCGCGTTGGCGATGAAATCCTGAATGGCCTGCAGGGCTGCCGAGGCGGTGGGGTTGGAGAGCGATTCGACGTTGCCCGCGCCCAGCAGATCTTCGTAGAAGCCGACGGCGCGTTCGGCGTCGCGCGTCACGTGGCTCTGGCCCGGGCGGTCGCCGAAGTTGATCACCAGCGCCTTGCAGGCGATGGGAATGTCGATCATGTCGGCTTCGCAGGTGTATTTGCACTCCTTGGGATCAGGCTCCGGATCGTCGCCCGCGGGATCTTCCGGTCCCGGATCGCCGTCGTCATCGTCGTCGTCATCGTCGGCCGACCAGGGCTCGAAGTTGAAATAGTGGTCTTCGATTTCGCCGTACTCGAACTGCCCCGAGCCGTCCCAGCCGTCGTCGCCGAAGGTCGCCGCATCAATCGTTTCGCGCGTGAGGGCGACGCGCATCCAGCTTTCCCAGCCGAAGGTGTTGGCGGCGCTCAGCGGCATGGATACCGCGTCGGTCCAGACCCGCTCGGACTTGCCGGGGTCCACTTCGACGACGAAGTTCTGGGTGAGCCACTCGCCGCCGCGATCGTTTTTCTTCCACCGGCCGTCGCGATTGGCGTCGACCAGAATGTTCAAGTAGCGCTGAACGTCCGGGGCGTTGGCGGCGACCGTCACCTCGACCAGAAAGCGCACGGTGAGCGTGTTGGTCGTCAGGTCGGGGTAGAAGACCCAGAACACGCCGTCGTCCTGGTCGCGGTCGACCAGATTGGGCGCGCCGTCGGGATCGGCCGTGTCGTTGGCGTCGGTTTCGTCGGAAACGTTCTCGCCGATCATCTCCGCGCCGGTGGTCAGCGTGTGGCCGCCGGGCCGGTTGTCGACCGAGTTGGCCGTTTCATACAGCGTCGGGAACTGCCCGGAAACCGCGCCGCCGTAGTAGACCTGGTCGGGATCGTCGTCGACCGTGTTGTCCGGCGCGTCGCCGTAGTCGCCGGTCGGCGCGGTCGCGGCGGGCTGCGCTTTCGCCGCCTTGGCCATGCGCCAGGACATGTTGTTGGGCGCGAACACCTGGACGATCTCCCGGCCCGAACCGAGGAACGATTCGCCGTCGATCTCCGGCCACCAGGACTGGCTTTCCACGGTCACCACGCCGGTGTCGGCGGCGATGTAGACGAACTTCACCGAGTGCTCGAAGTAGGCGAAGGGCTCCTCGTCGGCGAAGGCAAACCAGTAGGAACCGGTCGGCGCGTAGGCGCTTTCACCCTCGGCCGGCTGAACGTCGACATCGGCCGCCAACGGGGAAGCGGTGACATAGGCGACCCAGGCGCCCGATTCACCGCCGGTGTCCAGCTCGTCGACCAGCAAGGCGATTGCCTGCTCGACCGTGTCGACCGGCCCGGTCGCGTCATCGTCATCGTCGGTGTCGTTATCGTCGTTGTCGTCATCGTCGTCATCGTCGTCATCGTCGTCATCGTCACAGGTGCAACCGACCCCAAGCGAAAGCAACAGCAGGGCCATAACAAGAGCAAGGAAAACCCATGGCGTCGTTTTCATTGTTCTCTCCTGTCTTAACGTTTATTTTTGGTTGCCGAAGCGCGTCCCGGCGTGAAAAAAGCGTTCGCCGGGAAACGCGCTTATTGCGCTGACACATCAACAGTGCCCTTGTTTTGCATAATGAGTCAAGCGTCTTTGTATAGTGGTGAATAATGGCGTGCTTGAAACTAGTTAGTATTTTCAGCCTATGACGGAAGATGGATTATTTCATGCCCATTAAGAAAATAGATCGTTGTTTATTTCGGTTTGTTTGGGGTGTGTCGCTTTCCTTCATGAGTCTCGTTAGAGGCGAAAGATTGTAGTCTGGGGCGTGAGCCCCAGGATGAAAGCGAAATATCCAAGCCCTTTAGGGCGGCAGAAACCTTGGTCATATTCGACACTCTGCCGCCCCTGCGGGGCTTGGCGATTCTTGGATCATTCATTCCCGGCGCTCACGCACCGGGCTACAAATCTATCGCCCCTGACTGGGCTTTGGAAAAAATGGGCGTGGTCGGTGGCAATGATACACGAGCGGCGAATGACACTGTGTTGCGAGCGAAGGCAATAAACGAGTTTAATTAAATCCGGCTTGGACCGGCACACCTTTGGCTATCGCCAAAAGTGTGGCACACAAGAAAGCGACTCCTTTTCCCGTGTGCCATAGTTTTCGCCGAAAGGCGAAAGCTGTGCTTATAAATATTTGAACACGATTGTGACTCGGTCCAAATTCCGCATTCCGCATTAGCAAAATTCCGAATTGTCAGCAGCCGCAACACCCGTCGTCATCATCGTCGTCATCGTCGCCTTTGTCGTCATCGTCGTCCCGCCTGCGGCGGGATTTCGCTTCGCTCAATCGTTTTGTCCTCAGCAGCCGCAACACCCGTCGTCATCATCGTCGTCATCGTCGCCTTTGTCGTCATCGTCATCGTCATCGTCGTCGTCATCGTCGTCGATGTCGTCGGGATCGTCATCGTCGAAATTGACGTCGTCGGCGTCGGAGGCGCCGCTGATGTAGCCGAAGGACAGGCGCATGAAGGTGCCCGCCGGGTGGTGCAGTACGAAGATGGGATCGTCGATGGCCGGATCGGTGGTGGTCCAGCCGAAGTAGGTGGCGCCCGGCGGCGGGTACTGGTCGAGTTGCAGCAGCAGCACGTCGGTTTCCTCGGAATGCACCAGAATGTCCGAACCCTCGACGTAGGTCGACACCTGCTCCCAGGGCAGTGCCGTGCCGTTGCACTGATCGGTGTACCAGAAGAAGGAGACAATCAGCGAGTCGGCGGCGCTTTGCGTGTCGAAGCAATGGTTGGCGGTGTAAAAGTACGGCGTGAAGGATTGCGCTTCATCCAGGATCATCGTGCCGGTGCACACCGCTTGACCGTCCGGGATTTCAAAGACCATCTGGCCCACGCCGTTCATGAGCGAATCGAGGCCGACCATCTGGTCGACGAAGCAGTTCGGATCCAGATATCAACTGCCTTCCTTGCCGGCGGCCGCGGCGAGCGCCGGATGCGTCAGGCCGTAGCTGAGTCGATCGAAGACCACGTCGGGCGGCGTTTTGGCTGCGGTGACGACCTCGACGAACACGGTGTCGCCCACGGTCAGCGGACCCCAGAACGCGGCGGCGGTGGCCGTCGGCGAGGGCTGCACCGGCAGGCCGGTCGCGGCGGCGGGCGCGGCGTACACGACGACCAGATCGTCGGGCCCGATGTTCAACCGCGTGAAGCGCAAGCGCAGCGTGGCGGCCGCGGGCGCGTGCACGGCCAGACGCCAGGAGGTAGCGCCGCTCGCGTCGGTGAGGCGCTCCCACCGGTCCGCGTCGACGGCCGGCGCCTCAAGGTGCACGCCGGTCATTTGCCGCTTGTCGTTTTGCCGCGCGAGATCGGCGAATTTCTCCCGCGCCTGGGCGACGGTTTGCGCGTCGAGCGTCAGCGTGTGCGCGGCCTGCGCGGGCAGATGCAACGCGAGGCCGGGAGTGAGGATCGGCGCGGGCGCGGACGCCAGCGCGTCGGGGATCGTCGCGCCCAGCGTGCCGGCGGACTTGCCGCTGCCCAGGTACTGATCCAGGCCGACATCCCACGACTTGGCGAACATGCCGTACAGGTCGTAGTAGGCCGGATCGTCCAGCGGCGCGTCGCACGAGGCGTTGCCGCCGGTAAGCTGGCCGATGATCTGGCCGTAGCCGTTGAGCAGCGCCGAGCCGGACGAACCGCCCTCGGTCGAGCTGTCGGTGTAAACGACCGTCCAGAAATTCTCCTGCGCGGCGAGCGGACCGGCGCACAGGGCGAGCGTCGCGAGGGCGACGAGGAAAATCAGTACGTAACGATGCATTCTCATTTCCTCCCGGGGAGAGGCGGATTGTTTTTCGCGTCGATTACTGGCAGCAGATGCATATGCCGTTGAGGCATTCGCTGGACCAATAGTAATAGCCGCCGCCGCAATAGTAATCGCATTCCAGGCCTTGGGTCTCGTGGCCGTAGTGCGACAGGTCCGCATCCATGTCCACGGTTTCGCAAGCCTCCTGGGCGTCGAGCTTGGCCTGGGCGACACAGGGGTCCTCGTCGTCTGTGTCGTCGTCGTCGTCATCGGCGTCGTCATTGTCGTCGTCGTCATCGTCGTCGCAGGCGGCGATCATCGCGGCGGCCGAAAAAGCAAACAACAGAATCGCCAGCAGGATCAGCTTCTTTTCCATCGAAAACTCCCTTTTGTTCTGTGCTCCAGACTACGCAAGGCCTGCGCGTTTGTCACATGGTTTTTCATCCGGCGCTAACGTGTGATTTTTCGGTACGATTCACTTGCCGAGGGCCGGCGCGGAGGTGCTATGATGAGGCAAAAATCCTCGCAGCGGATGAGCTATGCGACGCAACGCAACCATCGTTTTTTGGTGCATCCTTGCGACGATCGCCCTGGCGGCGTCGGTCGCGGCGGACCGACCGGCGTACGATCCGCTGGCGGTTTCGGCCGGTTTCGCGCCGGCGACCGTCGAGTTGGTCGTGCACGATCAGGCGCGCGAACGCGTCGTTCCGCTTTTCGTCTACCTGCCCGCGACGACCGAGCCCGCGCCGGTGGCGTTGTTCAGCCACGGCCTGGGCGGCTCGCGTCACAACAACGCGTTTCTGGGCAAGCACTGGGCGGCGCGGGGGTATGTCGCGGTGTTCCTGCAGCACGCGGGCAGCGACGAGGCGGTCTGGCGGAATGCCGAACCGCGCAAGCGCAAGGCGGCGCTGAAAAAGGCGGCGAGCGCGGAGAATCTCAAACTTCGCGTGCAGGATGTGTCGGCGGTGCTCGATCAACTCGGGCGCTGGCGCAAAATCGAGGGACACGTGCTGTTCGGGCGCCTGGACATGGATCACGTGGGCATGTCGGGGCATTCGTTCGGGGCGATCACGACGCAGTACGTCGCCGGCCAGCGCGCGCCGCTGGGGCTGGTGTCGGGCCCGGACGCGCGCATCAAAGCGGCGATCATGTTCAGCCCGAGCAGCCCGCAGTTCGGCCGCGCGAGCAAGGCGTTCGGCGCGGTGAAGATCCCCTGGCTGCTGATGACCGGCGCCAAGGACGTGGCGGCGATCGGCGACGCGGACGCGGCCTCGCGCCTGGCGGTGTACCCAGCGCTGCCGCCGGGCGGCAAGTACGAGGTCGTGCTGGACAACGCGGAGCATTCGGCCTTTTCCGACCGCGCGCTGCCGGGCGATCGCGAGGCGCGCAATCCCAACCATCACCGGGCGATGCTGGCGCTGACCGCGGCGTTCTGGGATGCGTATTTAAAGAATGATGATGCGGCGAAAAAGTGGCTCGACGGCGACGGACCGCGCTCCATCCTCGAAGAAAACGATCGTTGGCAGAGAAAATAACGTAGACAATCGTCGTTGATAGGGCGAAAAAATGTGTAAAGTCCGGCGGATGTGACGCCGATGGCACACACCAGGAGAACAACTTGTTAAAAATGGACGATTCAAGGGAGGACCGTTTGCGCATTTGCGCGGACGAAAAAAGGAGGAGTTATGCAACGACTTTTTTATTTAATGGCCATTTTGATTCTGGTTCTTTCGTTGGGCGCGTTCATCGCCTGCGGCGACGATGACGACGACGACAACGACGATGAGGCCGATGATGACGACGATGACGACGATGACGACGACGATGACGACGATACCGGCGACGACGATACAAGCGACGACGATACCGGCGACGATGATGACGACGACGATGTCGGCTATTTCGGCGACGTCGTAGGCTGGCTGGAACTCGATTACGCCGAGGATCTGGCCTGCGCCGGCGACTACTGCTACGTCGCGTGCAAGGAACAGGGCTTCCACGTGGTGGACGTGAGCGACGTGACCGCCCCGACGCTCGTTGACACCTGGGACACGGCGGGTGAGGCCTGGGACTTCGCCTTGACCGATACCGCTTTGTATGTTGCCGATAAATCCGGCGGCACGCATAAATACTTATTGACCGATCCGGCTGATCCGGAATGGGTGTGGACCGTCACCTCGTACGATCTGCCGATCGTCGAGTCGATCGCCGTGGCCGACGGCATGATGTATCGCGGCGGCGGCAACGGCAGCGACGGCTACTTGGAAATCTTTCAGGAATCCGCCAAGGGCGATCTTCCCGTGCGCGTGGGCAAGCTGTCGATCCCGGGCGAGGCGATCATCTCGCTGGCGTGCACCTTGAGCTATTGTTTCGGCGGCGGCGGCGACGGCACGCTGTACAAATTCAATGTCAGTCAAAAAACCGATCCGACCATCGAGGACACCTATTTCAACGCGGGCGCCGCGGGCCATGAGCCGTGGGGTCTGGGCGTGACCATTCATGACGACATCGTTTATTTCTCCGATTGGGGCGCGGGATTGATCGCGCTGGAGATGGATTTGACCGAAGTGGCCGTGGTCCAGACCGGCGACGGCGTGTACGACAGCGCCTATGCCGGAGCCAAAACGATCATGGGCACGGCCTATACCGATGTATTTGCGGCGGCCAACTCGCAGGGCGGTTTGGCGCTGTTCGACGCTTCGTCCGGTCTGGCGATGATCGGCGATCCGTTGGACGTCGTTCCGCCCAACGAAATGGCCGACGGCCCGCACGGGGTGGTGGTGATGGGCAATTACGCGTACCTCGCCGACAACATGGCGCAGGGTTTGTCGATCGTGCGTATTTGCGATTAATCACCAAACAGGCGTTCCTGAAAAAGGGCTCTCCCGCGGGGGAGCCCTTTTTAGTTAGAAGCGGCTAGTTATTAGTTACTGGGAACAATCAAGTCATGAGCAATTGCCCGCAAACCAAGGTCGTTCGCCGGTAACTAAAAAACATAGGTTCGGGGACGCCCTCCGGGCTTTTTTCGCGGCGGCGTTTTGCGTAGCATCGGGCGAAACATCCACGGGAGGCGCGCATGGGCGATCACGAATGGGCCGACGAACTGGGCGTGGCGATCACGGTGTGCGATCGCGCGGGGATCATCGTCGAGATGAACGAGGCGTCGCGCGCGGTGTTCGCCAAGTACGGCGGAGCGGCGCTGCTGGGCATGAACGTGCTGGACTGTCACCCCGAGCCGGCGCGCACCCAGTTGGCGCGGATGCTTGCCGAGGGAACGACCAACGCGTACACGATCGAAAAGAACGGAAAGAAAAAGCTGATCTACCAAACGCCCTGGAAGCGCGACGGGCAGATTATGGGCCTGGTGGAAATTTCGCTGCCCCTGCCGGACGACCTGGCGCACCACAAGCGCGATTGAGGTATTCGGCTAAACCGGCGTGGAATATGGAAAATCTCAAATCGACCGATATTGAAAAGTACAAGATGGGATTTTCTCGAAAATTTTCTATAGACTCATCGGATCCTGAAATTTATAACTAATTGCAAACAATCGATATTTCTCTTGCGTTGGCCGGGCGGTTTGGCGTATGGTAGCGGAAAGGAGATAGGGACCTCAGCCAATTATGTACTTGACTAATCGATGGATTTCAATATATTGCGCACTTCCCCGCGAGCGCGGGGATATAAATGCACGTGTATTTTGATGATGTGCGGTAGTGCTCACGGGATGCTGATGCAGCGATAGCGAGACGAGGAAACAAGGCGCTTCATGTTCGATAACCTGCAAGACAAGCTGACTACCGTTTTTAAAAACCTGCGGGGGCACGGCAAGCTTACCGAAGCCAACATCCAGGAGGCGTTGCGCGAGGTGCGCATGAGCCTGCTGGAAGCCGACGTCAATTTCCGGGTGGTCAAGCAATTCCTCAACCAGGTGCAGGAGCGGGCGCTGGGCACCGAGGTGCTCGGTTCGCTGACGCCCGGTCAGGTGTTCATCAAGGTCGTGCATGAAGAGCTGGTCGCGCTGATGGGCGACCGGGCCAGCGAGCTGGCGCTGGGCGGCAAACCGCCGGTGCCGGTGATGTTCGTGGGCCTGCAGGGTTCCGGCAAAACCACCTCGGTGGGCAAGACGGCGGTGCTGCTGCGCAAGAAGGGCCGGCGGCCGTTGCTGGTGCCCGCCGACGTGTATCGTCCCGCGGCGATCACGCAGCTCAAGCAGTTGGCGGCGCAGATCGACGCGCCGGTGTTCGATTCGAACACGAACATGAATCCGGTGGACATCGTGCTGCAGGCGCACCGCCAGGCGGAAACCGGCGGGCAGGACGTCCTGCTGATCGACACCGCCGGCCGGTTGCAGATCGACGAGCGGATGATGGCCGAGCTCGAGCAGATCAAGGCCAAGATCCGGCCCGCGGAGATCTTGTTCGTCGCCGACGCGATGACCGGTCAGGATGCGGTGAACGTCGCCAAGACGTTCAACGACCGGCTGGACATCACCGGCGTGGTGCTGACCAAGATGGACGGCGACGCCCGCGGCGGCGCGGCGCTGTCGATCAAATCGGTGACCGGCAAGCCGATCAAGCTGATCGGCGTCGGCGAAAAGATGGACGCCTTCGAGGTGTTCCATCCCGACCGGATGGCCGGCCGCATTCTGGACATGGGCGACGTGCTCACGCTGGTCGAGCGCGCCGAACAGGCCATGTCGGAGAAAGAGGCGCGCAAGCTCGAAGAGAAGCTGCGCAAGAACCAGTTCACGCTGGAAGACTTCAAGGATCAGCTTCTGCAATTGCAGAAGATGGGCAGTTTGGAATCGCTGCTGTCGATGTTGCCGGGCATGGGCCAGGCCAAGGCGCTCAAGGATCTCGACCTGAACGAGGACGAGATGAAACACACGCTGGCGATCATCAATTCGATGACGCCGGAGGAGCGCCGCAACCATCAGGTCATTTCCGGCAGCCGTCGCCAGCGCATCGCCCGCGGCTCGGGAACGACGATTCAGGACGTCAACTCCTTGCTCAAACGCTACGTGCAGGCGCGCAAGATGTTGGGGAACCTGACCAAGGGCGGCGGGATGATGCCCGGCGGCATGATGCCCGGCGGCATGGGTATGCCGGGGGGCGGAGGCGGCAAAAAAGGAGCTCATAAGAGCACAAAGGTGAAGAAGGGGAAGAAAGGAAAGCAGGCGAAGAAGCCCACGTTTTCCTTCCCGTTCAAACCGTAATTCTTCAACCGGAGAAAGGAAAAGCACTGATGGCGTTGAAGATGAGACTCGCGCGATTTGGCGCGAAAAAGAAACCGTTCTATCGCATCGTGGTCGCCGACAGCGAAGCGCCGCGCGACGGCCGCTTCATCGAACAGGTCGGCTATTACGACCCGAAACTGGTCGAGAAAAAAGCGACCTTCTACCAGGACAAAGTGACCAAGTGGCTGAACGAAGGGGCCATTCCCACCGACACCGTGAGAAGCCTGCTTAAAGAACAAGGTTTGTGGAAGCCCAAATCGGATAGCTGATTTGCATATTACCGTTCGTATGTAGGGGAGGGCTTACATGAGGGAGTTGATTGAGTACATCGCCAAAGCGTTAGTGGATGATCCGGACAACGTTGTGGTGAACGAAGTCATGGGCGAAACCACTTCGGTCATCGAGTTGCGCGTAGCCAAAGACGACTTGGGCAAGGTCATCGGCAAGAACGGCCGCACCGCGCGGGCGATGCGCACGATTCTGTCGGCCGCATCGACCAAATTGCGCAAGCGGGCAGTACTGGAAATTCTCGAATAGGTAAAACAACGCAGTGAAGCAAGCGTCCCTGGTTTCCCTGGGCAAAATCGTCAAGACCCAGGGATTGAAGGGTGAATTTCG
>CALBTQ010000194.1 GCA_937967875.1 uncultured Pseudomonadota bacterium | reverse complement strand
CACCGAGATCTACACTCTTTCCCTACACGACGCTCTTCCGATCTCATCGAGGTGCAACAGGCGTTGGGCGCGGACATCATCATGGCCTTCGACGAGTGCATCCCCTATCCGGCCGAGCGCGAATACGTGCGCCAGTCGACCGAACGCACGCTGCGCTGGACCGAGCGTTGCGTGCGCGCCAAAACCCGCGACGATCAGGCGTTGTTCGGCATCGTCCAGGGCGGCATGCACGAGGATCTGCGCGCCTTTTCCGCCGAAAAGACCGTGGAGTTCGATCTGCCCGGCTACGCGATCGGCGGGCTGAGCGTCGGCGAAAGCAAAGACCGGATGATGCAGATGGCCGCCTACACCGCGCCGCTGTTGCCCGCAGACCGGCCGCGCTACGTGATGGGCGTGGGCCACCCCGAGGACATCCTGCAGATGATCGCCATGGGCGTGGATATGTTCGACTGCGTCATGCCCACCCGCAACGCGCGCACCGGTTCGCTGTACACGCGCACCGGCCGGGTGAACATCCGCAACGCGCGCCACAAAACCGACGAAAGCCCGCTGGACGAAAAATGCGGCTGTTACACCTGCCGCAACCACAGCCGGGCCTACCTGCGCCATTTGTTCATGGCCGGCGAACCCACCGTGCTGCGGCTGTTGACGATTCACAATTTGACCTTTTATTTCGATATCTTGCACGGAGCGCGGGAGGCGATTGCAAACGGTACCTACTTTGACTATTATTCCGCCCTCTGTGAACAATTAGGGCCGACCAGTCCCTAGTAGACGGAAAGAGGTTTATCATGTTGACCGATCTCGCCTATGCCATGGCGCCGGCAGGCGGCCAGGGCGAACAGGGCGGCATGATGAGCACCCTCATCCTTTTCGGTATGATGGCGCTCATCTTTTATTTCTTCCTCATACGCCCGCAGTCGAAGCGGCAGAAAGAGCATCAGAACATGCTCAGCGAGCTCAAGCGGGGCGACGAGGTGATCACGGGCGGGGGAATCATCGGGCGCGTGCACAGCGTAACGGACAATGTGGTGACGATCGAAGTGGCGCAGAACGTGCGCATTCGGGTGGTCAAAGCGCAGATTGCCGGCCTGCACAAATCCGAAGAGAAAGAGTAACGCGGAGCCGTTGCGCTCCGCCGCAGCCAAGGTATACGGATCAATGAAAGACAAGCGAATTTGGGTCATTTTGGCGGTCTTGATCGCCTGCGTCATTTACCTGGTGCCGACGGTGACCGGGCTGGAAGAGTCCTGGTGGCCGGCCCAGAAAATCAATCTCGGTCTGGACCTGCAGGGCGGCATGCACGTCGTGTTGGCCGTCGACGTGGCCAAAGCGGTGAGCGACGAATTGGGGCACGACGTCGAAGTGATCGAGTCGATCATGAAAGAGCGCAAGCTGGCCTATGACAGCGCGAACTACGACGCGAAGCAAAACGCGGTCCTGATCAACTTCGCCGATGCGCAATCGCGGGCAATGACCCGCACGTATCTCGAAGAGAACTGGAACGACTTCGCCGTGGACAACTCCGGCGACATGGGCCTGGCGCTGACGATGAAAGACGAAGTCTTCAAGTACATCCGTCAGAATGCGCTGAAGCAGGCGACCGAGACGATCAAAAACCGCGTCGACGAATTCAACGTCCGCGAGCCGGAAATCTACACCCAGGGCACCGACCAGATCGTCGTGCGTCTGCCGGGCGTGGTCGATCCGACCCGCGCCAAGGAGCTGATCGGCAAGACCGCGCGCCTCGAATTCAAGCTGGTCACCGACAAGGCCACCTTCGCTCAGACCCGGGAGCAGTTACTGGCCGCCTACAACAACGAGCCGCCCAAGGGCTATCAAGTGTACAAACAACGCGGCAAGACCCGCGACGAAATCGCCGGCTACTGGTTGCTGCGCGAAGTGCCGGACATGACCGGCGGCAACCTGACCGACGCCCGCGTGGGCACCGACGACATGCAGATGCCCGCAATCAACTTCTCGTTCAATCCCGAGGGCGCCAAGCGCTTCGCCGAAATCACCGGCGCCAACATCAACAAGAGCCTGGCCATCGTGCTCGACGACATCGTTTACAGCGCGCCGCGCATCAACTCGCGCATCTTCGGCCACGGCCAGATCACCGGCAGCTTCACCCGCGAAGAGGCGTTGGACCTCGCGCTGGTGCTGCGCGCCGGCGCGCTGGCCGTGCCGGTGCGCATCGACGAGGAACGCACCGTCGGCGCGACCCTCGGCGAGGACTCGATCGCCAAAGGGCGCTTCAGCTTCATTATCGGCGGCCTGGCGGTGTTGCTGTTCATCATCGTTTACTAGATCGGAAGAGCGTCGTGTAGGGAAAGAGTGTAGATCTCGGTGGT
>CALBTQ010000193.1 GCA_937967875.1 uncultured Pseudomonadota bacterium | reverse complement strand
ACAGTCCGCGCCGCCGGCAGAACTTCGTCGCGGTCAACTGCGCCGCGCTTCCGGACACGCTGCTGGAAAGCGAATTGTTCGGCCACGAAAAGGGCGCGTTCACCGGCGCGTACAAACGGCGCATCGGGCGCTTCGAGCAGGCCAACGGCGGCACGTTGTTCCTCGACGAAATCGGCGACATGAGCGCCTCGACGCAGGCCAAGGTGCTGCGCGTGCTGCAGGAAAGGCAATTCGAGCGCGTCGGCGGCACGCAGACGATCTCGGTCGACGTACGCCTGGTCGCGGCGACCAACCGCAACCTCGGGGCGATGGTCGAGGAAAAAACATTCCGCGACGATCTGTACTATCGTCTCAACGTCGTGCCGCTGCACCTGCCGCCGTTGCGCGAACGCCGCGCGGACATCCTGCCGCTGGCCGAGTTTTTCCTGCGCAAGTTCCGTCACGAACTGGGCCGGCCGGGGCTGACCTTCGCGCCCGCGACGATCGCGCGGCTGCACGAATACGAGTGGCCGGGCAACGTGCGCGAGTTGGAGAACGTCGTCGAGCGCGCGGTGCTCATCGGCGGCGGCGCGCTGATCGAGCCGGCCGACCTGGTGTTGGAACGGCCGACCAAATCATCGATCCGTCCGTCCACCGCCCGCGAGGATCTGAACCTGGCCGCGCTGGAGAAAAACGCCATCGCCCAGGCGCTGGAACGCACCGGCGGGGTGCAAAAAGAGGCGGCGAAATTGCTGGGTATCAGTCCGCGGGCGATTCATTATAAAATACGGAAATACGGCCTGCTGTCGACACAGCCGGACGCGGGAGAAAAGCAATGAACATTTTGGATCAACTTAAAGACATCGTCGAACTGCCCACCATTCCCACCACGCTGGTGCGCGTGCTGCGCGTCGTGCAAAGCGAGGACACCGACGCCAAGGATCTGGCCAAGGTCGTCTACGTCGACCAGGCGCTGGCCGCGAAGATCCTCAAGGTGGCCAATAGCGCGCTGTACAGCCTGCCGCGCAAAGTCAACGACATCGAGCGCGCGGTGGCGTTGCTGGGCTTCAACGAGGTGCGCGATCTCTCGCTGTCGATCAGCGTGTTCGACTCGCTGTATCTGCCGACCGGCGGAGCGTACTGGAACCGCGCGAAGTTCTGGGAACATTGCTTTGTCGTCGCCTACCTGACGCGCGAACTGGCGCGCAACATGGGGCTGGAGGGCGGCAACGCCTTTTCCGCCGGCCTGCTGCACGACCTGGGCAAGCTGATTCAGGACCGCTATTTCCCGATCGTCTTCCGCCAGATCATCGAACGCGTCGACGCCGAACAACTGCGCTTCATCGACATCGAAACCGCGCTGTTCGGCACCGACCACGGCGTGATCGGCGGCTACTTGCTGGGTCTGTGGAATCTGCCCGACGAGCTGGTCGCGGGCGTGAGCAACCATCATCATCCGGTCGAGGAGCCCGAGAAGATCGCCACGGCGGTCTACTGCGCCAACGAGATGGCGCACATCGGCGGCTTCAGCGTGTTGCCCAGCGAGCCCGACGGCGTACTCGAGGAGTTTTACGCCTCGCCGACCACCGTCGCGCTTCAGGAGGCCGGCCGGCTGCCGAGCGAAACGATTCTCGCCAACTCGTTGGTCAAGCTCGAAGAAAACGCCGAGGAGTTGTCCGCCCAGGCGGCGATGTTGCTGTGACGGATTGACGATCCGCCGACCCTGCGTTAAAGAAAGCCTATGTATCGTCCTTTGCATGTTTGGGTTGCATCATGAAACACACGGGATTGGTGGTCGCGTTATTCGCGGCGGTTTTGTTGTCGGTCGTCGGCGTCAGCCGGGCCGCGCAGGTGGAAGGATTCCTCTACCACGACGCGAATCAAAATTCGCAGTCGGCGTATCTGCAGGAGTTCGAAGACCGCGACGCGCCGCTGCGCGACGTGCTCGTCACGCTGTATAACGAAGCGGGCGACGAGGAAATTCTCACCGATAAATACGGCGCCTATTCGTTCGCCGATCTCGCGCCCGGCGCGTATTTCACCGCCTTCGATCTGCCCGGTTACGAATCGACCAGCGGCAACCGCGGCCGGCGCACGGCCGAGGCGATCGCCGAAGGACATCTCAACCTCGTCTGCCTCGGCGACAGCATCGGCGAAATGATGTATCCGCCGGAACTGCCCTACCCCGAGCGGCTGGGCGCGCACTTCGAACAGTTGACCGACGTCACGCTGCACAACATCCACGTCGGCGGCTCGACCAGTTGGGAATGGCTGCCCGGCGACGAAAAGGCCTATTACGAAAACCGCCTGCTGCCGGTGCTGGCCGACGCCGACCTGGTGACCATCACCATCAACGGCAACGACTTTGCGCCCTACGCGTCCGGCATGTCGCCGCCCTACAACGTCTGGGAAATCATCCAGAACTTCTTCGAGCATCCGGAGTACGCGCTGCAATCGCTGCCGCGCACGATCCAGTTGCTCGAAGCGATCCGCCAGGAAAACCCCGACTGCGACATCGTGATGATCCTCTATCCGAACTTCTTCAACAGTTCCTGGATGCAGGAGATCGTCGGCGACTTCCTACCGCTGGTCGTGTGGGGCTTCGATTTTTACTACTCGATCGAGCGCGCCCAGGTCGCCGATCTCGACGGCATCCTGATCAGCGACACCCTGCTGGCGATGGACGGTTTCTGGATGGACGATTACCTGCACGACGAGGTGCACCCGACCGAGGCCGGCTCGCAGATCTACGCCGACGAAGTGTTCAAAACCCTCGGCGGCGTGCTGCTGGACGAGGAAACGTCGTCCGCCGAGCAGATGATCGGCTTCTACGCGCCGGATTACTACGCCGGCAGCGGCCGGCTCGCGTTCTAAACCGGTCAGCGCTTTACATCTATTATCTCACCGGATATATTCGTCGCGGGATATTCCACTGCCAGGCACGATTGGAGAACGTGAGCGATGGTTGTCTGCCCACAATGCGGCGTTCAAGTTGATGAAGCCGAAATCCGCTGTCCTTTATGCGATAGTCCGTTCCTGATTTCCATCCGTCGCGATTCCTAGCGAGCGATGAAATGAGCAAGTGTCCCGACTGCGGCATCGAAATCGAACCGGGGAAAACCCGTTGCCCGTTTTGCGGCAAGCGCGTTGTCGCCGAGCACAAAGCCGCGATGATCCGCCGCGTGCAGGCGTTCATCGATGACGAAGGTCACCTCCGTCTGGCCCTTTCCAATTGCCGCGAGTGCGGCGCGGAAATGACCTTCAACGAAGAAAAACTGCAATTCGAGTGCGCCTACTGCGGCGCGGTGGCGATCATTCCCGAAGCGCTGGAGAGCTTCACGCTGGCGGCGATGACGGGAAACGAGCCGGAAGACGATTGGGATTACTCGCGCACGCCCGAGGAGCTTCCCTCGCGTGCGGTATCCTTCCGGTATTCCTGCGAGGAAAGATCGGAAGAGCACACGTCTGAACTCCAGTCACCGAATACGATC
>CALBTQ010000192.1 GCA_937967875.1 uncultured Pseudomonadota bacterium | reverse complement strand
CCACCGAGATCTACACTCTTTCCCTACACGACGCTCTTCCGATCTTGTTGCGCGACAAACCGCTGGGCGCGGACATCAACGCCTACGACAAAGCGGTGTCGCGCAGCATCGAGCGCCTGACCGGCATGCGCAAGTTGATCACCGACCTGCTGGATCTGACCCGCATCGAATCGGGACAGAAAAAGCGCGAGCTGGCCGAGATCGATGCGCGCGAGGTCGTCAAGACGGCTATCGAAACCGTGCAGCCCGACGCCGACGCGCGCCGCATCGTCGTTACGCTGCACGCCGATGCGCCGATCATGATCAACGGCGATCCGGGCGAACTGGAGATCGTCTGCAACAACCTGCTGACCAACGCCGTCAAGTACAACAAGGACGACGGCAAGGTCGATGTCACGCTGGCCGACGCCGCCGACCATCTGACCATCGAGGTTAAGGATACCGGCATCGGCATGAAGCCCGAAGACGTGCAGCGGTTGTTCGGCGACTTCGTGCGCATCAAGACCAAGGAAACACGGCAGATCCCCGGCAGCGGTTTGGGGCTGTCGATCCTTAAGAAGATCTCGCAGCTCTACCACGGCGACGTGAACGTCGCCAGCGAGTACGGCGTGGGCACGACCTTCACCGTCATGCTTAAAAAGCTGCCGCTGCCGCAGGCCGACGAAACGGAAAATTGAACGCGTTGAGTGTTCATTTGGGCAGATGGGGGAACGGGCCGTGTCTGGCGGCCCGTTCTTGCATTTAAGAATCGTTTCCGTCAGATTGTTCCGATGCAACGCATACCTCAATCATATAAATTGCAGGCGTTGGACCGGGTGCTCATCGGTTTCGCCAAGATTATTTCTCCGCAAATTCACCTGGAGATGACCTTCGATCGGCCGTTGAACGCCGAACGACTGGCCCGCGCGGTGGACCTGACGCTCGACGC
This sequence comes from uncultured Pseudomonadota bacterium, assembly GCA_937967875.1. Classification (GTDB taxonomy): domain Bacteria; phylum Lernaellota; class Lernaellaia; order Lernaellales; family Lernaellaceae; genus CALBTQ01. Next base: position 3,345 of record CALBTQ010000192.1, on the reverse strand, counting down.
CGAACCGGTGCTCGGCTGCCGCTACCAACGATCCTGGTTTCGTCCGCGTTGGGTGCGTCTGCCGGTCGAGCGACGCAACGCCTTCGCGCTCACCGACGACCCGGACGTCTACGCCGCTTTTCGCGATGCGGATTTCGACGCCGAACACGGTCCGCAAATTCGCGCGATGCTGCTGCGCCGCGACGGCCGCGACACGATGCTGCTCAAGGTCAATCACATGGTCGCCGACGGCGGCGGCGTCAAAGACATCGCCGAGGTGCTCGCCAATATCTATCGCTCGCTGGCGCGCGACGCCTACTATCGTCCGTCGCCCAACCACAACGGCTCGCGCAGCGCGTGGCAGATTTTCCGGCTGATCCCCCTGCGGCATTACCCGCGCCTGTACTTCGAGCATCTGCGCCTGACGTTCAACAATCTGGTCCCGCGCGTTTCGCTGGTCGTGCCGATGAACGAGGCGCCCGTCGCCGAGCCGCGCTATGCCCGGCGTCACCTCGACGCGCCGCTGGTCGCCCGCCTGAAGGAATACGGCCGCCGCTTCGACGCGACGCTCAACGACATCCTGCTCGCCGCGTTTTTGCGCGCGTTGATCGCGTGGCAAAACTGGGACGGGCGCAGCTGCCTGCGTGCCCAATTCACCGTCGATTTTCGCCGCTATCTGCCCGAGGAACGGGCGGTGAGCATCTGCAACCTCAGCGCCGTCGAGGGAGTCAAGCTCGGTCGCGATCCCGGCGCGGCCTTTGCCGACACGCTGGTGTGCATCGCCGGGCAGACGCGCCGCAACAAGAGCTTCTGGCCCGGCCTGCGCCTGACCTTCGGCACGCTGTGGATGGCCAAGGTGCAGCCCGCCGGCATACTGGTTCCCATGTTGCGCGGACTGTTTCACCTGGGCATCAAAACGAAAAACATGGCGCCCGCGCTGACCAACATGGGACCGATCCGCCCCGAGCGCGTGACCTTCGACGCCGCTCCGGCGCACGCCTGGTTGATTCCGCCGCCGGCCAAGCCGCGCGTGTTCATCGGCGGGGTGAGCGGCTATGCGGGAACGATCGACGTTTCCATCGGTTATTATCCAGAAGGAATTGCGTCGGAAGCGATCGAGCGCTTTCTGGATCTGCTGCTCGCCGAACTGCCCGCCCAAGATTGAATACCCGTCGTTTTCCCATGCGTCTTGCTTGACGTTCGATCTCGGTGGCTTATACTTGCCCTGGCTTTTATACGCAAAAAAACAATTCGCCGTGCGCCACGGATCGTTCGGCGCGGCGTCAACGTTTTTTGCCAGCAAAAGGGGGCTTATGTGGATTTGGCCGTCTTGGAAACACAACGCTCCACCCGGGCGAAAAGTATTGCCGCCGCCGGCGGCATCGATGCGGCGCTGGCCGCGGGAACTCTACCGTGTGTAATCGACACGACGCTCAGCGAAGCGCTGGTGCTCGGTCTGTTGCGGCAGGACGTGCGTAAGTTCGTCGTCATCCTCGGTCACGGCTCGACCGAGATCGGCGAAGTGCTGCGCGTGTACGAAGCACAGGGACTGCTTAAAACCTATCCCGTGCGCAACGAGGTCGAGGCGAGCCACGCGGCGTCCGCGCTGCGGTGGGTGACCGGCGAAAAGGCCGCGGTCGTCACCTCGATCGGCCCCGGCGCGCTGCACGCGTTGGCCGGCAGTCTGGTTGCGGCCAGCGACGGCCTGGGCGTGTGGTACCTGTTCGGCGACGAGACCACCGAGGACGAGGGGCCGAACATGCAGCAGATTCCCAAGCACGAGCAACAAGGCTTCTTACGCCTATGCGCGGCGATGGGCGAGGCTTACACGCTGCACACGCCCGGCGCATTGTGCACGGCGTTGCAGCGCGGCATGGCCTGCGTCGACGATCCGCATTCTGCCGGGCCGTTTTTCCTGCTGCTGCCGCTCAATACGCAGCCGGCGCGTCTGGCCGCGTTCAATCTCGACGAACTGCCTGTCGGCCGGATGCCCCGGCGCGGACCGGCGATCGACGAGCAAGCCTATCAAGCCGCCGTCGAGGCGCTGGCCAAAGCCGAGCGCATCGTGGTCAAGGTCGGCGCCGGATGCGGCGAGGCGAGCGCGGAACTGGCCGAGTTCGTCGAACTGGTCGACGGCGTGGCCGTGCTCAGCCCGCGGCTGAGCGGTGCGTTGCCCTACGCGCATGCGCGCAACATGCTGGTCGGCGGTTCGAAGGGCACGATCTGCGGCAATTTCGCCATGGACGAGGCTGATCTGCTCGTGGCGATCGGCACGCGCGCGGTGTGTCAGTCCGATTCCTCGCGCACCGGCTATCCGCTGGCGCAACGGGTGATCGCCATCAACACCGACGCGCGCGATGCGCTGCACTACAACCGCACGATCGCGCTGGTCGGCGAAGCCGCGCCCACCTTACGCAAACTGATTGAGGTGCTGAAAACGCGCGGCCTGAGCGCGCCGGCGGGCGAGTCGGCCTGGCTGCGCGCCTGCACGGCGAAAAAGCGCGAGTGGGAAGCCTTCAAGATCGAGCGCTATAATCACCCGACGCTGCCGGACCCGATTTTCGGCGAGGTGCTCACGCAGCCGGCGGCGATCAAGATCGTCACCGACCGCGCGCGGGCGCGGGATGCGTGCACGTTCTTCGACGCGGGCGACGTGCAGGCCAACGGCTTCCAGATCGTCGAGGACGAGCGCGTGGGCCGGACCTTCACCGAAACCGGCGCGAGCTACATGGGCTTCGCCGTTTCCGCGTTGCTGGCGACCGGCCTGACCGATCGGCCGTTTTATGGCGTGGCGCTGACCGGCGACGGTTCGTTCATGATGAATCCGCAAATTCTGCTCGACGGCGTACAACACGGCGCGCAGGGTTGCATCGTGCTGCTGGACAACCGGCGCATGGCGGCGATTTCCTCGCTGCAGGTGGCGCAATACGGCAAGGTGCATGCGACCAACGACGAGGTCGCGGTCGATTATCTGAAACTGGCGTCGGCTTTCCCCGGCGTGCTGGCGCTCAACGGTGGTCGTTCGCCGGAATCGCTCAACGCAGCACTGGACAAGGCGTTTGCGCACCGGGGCCTGTCGTTGATCTATCTACCGGTTTATTGGGGAGACGATCCGCTCGGCGGGCTGGGCGCTTTCGGGCGCTGGAACGTGGGCAACTGGGTCGATGACGTACAACAACTGCGACACAAGATCGGAATGTGAACCATGCGGGCGCCCAATCAATTGCTCATCAACGGACATTGGAAAGATGCGGCGGACGGACGGCGCATCGACGTGATCGATCCGGCGACCGAAGAGGCGGTCGACTCGGTGCCGGCCGAGATCGGAAGAGCACACGTCTGAACTCCAGTCACCGAATACGATCT
>CALBTQ010000191.1 GCA_937967875.1 uncultured Pseudomonadota bacterium | reverse complement strand
ACCACCGAGATCTACACTCTTTCCCTACACGACGCTCTTCCGATCTCCACGCGCACTGCCGCGCCGAACACGCCCTGGTGCCCGCGCCGGTGCAGGCGCTCGGTGTCCGCGTCGCCCAGCAGCACGGCCGGCAGCGCCCGCGTCAGCGTCGACTTGCCCGCCTCGTTGGGACCCAGCAGCAGGTTGAGCCCCGGCGCGAACCGCACGCTGGCGGTCGTGAACGGACCGAGGTTCTCCACCGTAATGCCGCCGATGACGCTCATGTCCGTCGCTCCAGCGGATGACGATCGAAGGCGGCCAGCAACGATTGCAGCGCGCGTTTGAGCAAGCGGCGTTCGTTGTTTTCCGTCGCCGCGTCCAGCCGCATCAGCAACGCGCCGACCGCATGCCCGCGCACGGTCGGTTCGCCGGCGACCTGCCGCAACCACTCGCTGTGGCTCAGGTCGGTTTCGTCGACGAGCACCAGGTGCGCGAATTTCGGCGCGAGCCGCGCGGCCAATTCCTCGCCGGCCAACGGTTTGTCGAGCAGACCGTTGAGGCGAAAGCGCGCGTACACGTCATCGCCGGCGTGCGCCGCCAGCAGGCGCAGGATCGCCTCGTCGTCCTCGGCCGCCGAAACGTCCAGACGCAGATCGAGGCACTGTCCGACGCCCACGTCCAACGGTTCGATTTTCGTTTCGCCGTCGTCGATCTCCACCAGATACGCCGTGCGCGGCCCCATCTCGCCGAAGCGCAGCGCCGCGGGCGAGCCCGCGTACGCGCCGATCAACCGCCCCTCGTGTTCGATCGGCGCGGCGCCGTGGTAATGGCCCAGGGCGAGGTAATCCAACCGCAGCCGCGCCAGATCGGCCGCGCGCACCGGAATATCCTTGTGCGCGGCGGTAAAATAGCTGCCGTGAATCAGCGTCGCGTGCAACAGACCGATGTGCACACCCTCGTGCTCGCGCCGACGCAGGCTGTCGATCTCCGCGCGCCGGCCCGGCACGGCGGTCAGGCCGTAAAGCCACAGCGGTTCGTCCTCGGTCTCGATCAGCCGCGGCTCGTCGCACTGCGCTTGGTTGAACCACACGAGGTTGTCGTGCTCCCAGCAAACCGCACCGCCGCCGTGCGCCGTGTGATCGTGCGTGCCCGGCAGCGTAAACGCCGGAATGCCCTCGATGGCCAACGCGTCGAAAATGTCCCGGGCCGTTTCGCGCGCCTGTTCGTCGGGTCGCGTCGAGTCGAACAGATCCCCAGCGATAAGCACCGCGTCGACCGACTGTTCGTCGGCGTGTTTGACGATCCGCTCCAACGCCCCGCGTTGATCCTCGCGCCGACGCGCGGCTGCTTCACCGAACACGGCGAACGAGGCGCCCAAGTGCCAATCGGCGGTATGCAGCACGCGCACGGTCATGGTTCGTCCTTTTGCAACCACACGAACACTTCGCGGTTGCCCTTCGCGCCGGACACCGGCGAGGGGATCTGCCCCCGTGCGCTCAGCCCGGCCTCGCGAGCGTAGCCCAGCACGTTGTCGACGCACGCGGCGATCACCGCTTCATCCTTGACCAACCCGCCTTTGCCCACCTGTTCGCGTCCGGCCTCGAACTGTGGTTTGACCAGCGCAATCACCGCCGCCCCGACGCGCAGGTGCTTGGCGACGACGGGCAGGATGAATTTGAGCGAGATGAAACTTACGTCGATCACCGCGCCGTCGAAACGTTCTCCTTTGAAGAAGTCGTCGGGCAGATGCCGCACGTTGACGCGCTCATGGCAGGTCACGCGCGGATCGTTGCGCAGGCGCATGTCGAGCTGGCCGTAGCCCACGTCCAGGCCGGTAACGTGCACGGCGTCGCGTTGCAGCAGCAGATCGGTGAAGCCGCCGGTCGACTGGCCGACGTCCAGCCAGTGTTGTCCGTACGGATCGACCGCGAACGCCTCCAGCGCGCCCAACAGCTTGTCGCCGCCGCGACTGGCGAAACGGCGCTCGTCGCGCCTGAGGCGGATCGGCGCGTCGACCGGCACCGGTGTGCCCGCCTTGGTGACCGGCCGGTCGTCGACCAGCACCTCGCCGGCCATGATCATCGCTTTGGCTTTCTCACGGCTGGGGGCGAGGTCGCGAGCGACCAGCAATACATCGAGGCGTTCTTTGCTCGGCATGGCGACTCAGCGGCGGCCCAGCAGGTCGCGCGCGACGGCGAGAATCCCTTCCCAATCGATGCCCACGCGGTGGCGCAACGTTTCCTGCGGACCATGTTCGATAAACCGGTCGGGCAAGCCGACCAGTCGCGTTTTTACTTCATCCAATCCTCTGTCGGCGAACAGTTCGAGCACCGCCGCGCCGAAGCCGCCCAAGCGCGCGTTTTCCTCGACGGTGATGACGCGCCCGGTTTTGCGCGCCCAGTGCGTGAGCAGTTGCTCGTCCAGCGGCTTGACGAACCGCGCGTCGATCACCGCCGCCTCGATGCCCTCGTCGGCCAACGCCTGGGCCGCACGTAGCGCCGGAGCCACGCGATTGCCGATGGCGATCAGCGTCAGGTCGTCGCCCTCGCGCACGACCACCGCGCGCCCGCGTTCGAGTATGGTCGGCGTCGCCGGCAGCGGCACGCCTTCGCCGTTGCCGCGCGGATAGCGCACCGCCACGGGCAGATCGTAGGCGAAGGCGCTGGCCAGCATGTCGACCAATTCGGCTTCGTTGGACGGCGCCATGACCGTCAGCCGCGGAATGTGCCGCAGGTAACTGAGGTCGAACACGCCGTGGTGCGTCGGCCCGTCGTCGCCGACCAGTCCGCCGCGATCCAGTGCGAAAACGACCGGCAGGTTCTGCAGACACACGTCGTGAACGATTTGGTCGTAGGCGCGCTGCATGAACGTCGAGTAGATCGCCGCGATCGGTTTGTAGCCCGCGCGGGCCAGGCCCGAGGCGAAGGTGATGGCGTGCTGTTCGCTGATGCCCACGTCGTAGGAGCGGTCGGGAAATTCCTCCATGAACGCTTCCAGTCCCGTGCCGCTGGGCATGGCCGCGGTGATGCCCACGATGCGTTCGTCCTGCCGCGCGAGCTCGGTCAGCGCATCGCCGAAGACCTTGGTGTACGACGGCGCCGAGCCGGTCGATTTTTTTGGCTCGCCGGTGGCCACGTCGAACTTGCCGATGCCGTGAAACACCGACGGATTGAACTCCGCCGGCGCGTAGCCTTTGCCTTTTTGCGTGATCAGGTGCACGAGCACCGGGTTGTCGCGCCGCATCACCGTGCGGAAGGTGTCGATCACCGCTTCGATATCGTGACCGTCGATCGGGCCGATGTACTCGAAGCCCAGCGCCTCGAACAAAAAGCCCGGCGCGAGGAAGCTCTTGACCGAATCCTCCATCCGTTTGCTGGCGCGGTAAGGGTCCTCGCCGACGTTGGGCATCGTCTTGAGGAACCCCTTGAGTCGTTTGCGGATCGCCTGGCCGGTCTGACCGGCGAACTTGCGGCTGAGGTAACCCGACATCGCGCCGACGTTGGGCGAGATCGACATTTCGTTGTCGTTGAGCACGATGATGAAATTGCGGTCCAGCCGCCCGGCCTGGTTGAGCCCCTCGTAAGCCAGCCCGGCGGTCATCGAGCCGTCGCCGATCACCGCGATCACCCGGCTGTCGGCGTCGCCGGCAAGGCGCTGCGCTTCGACGATGCCCAGCGCGGAGCTGATCGACGTACCGGCGTGCCCGACGAAAAAGTGATCGTGCTCGCTTTCGTCGCAGCAGGGAAAGCCGCTCATGCCGTCGATCTGCCGCAGCGTTTTGAAGGCTTCGCGGCGGCCGGTCAGCAGCTTGTGCGCGTAGGCCTGATGGCCCACGTCCCAGACGATCTTGTCGCGCGGGCTTTCGAACACGTAGTGCAGTGCGATCGACAGTTCGACCGCGCCCAGGTTGCTGGCGAGGTGACCGCCGGTTTGGCTGACGGTCTGCACGATTTCCGCGCGCAACTCCTCGGCCAGGCGGGGCAGGTCGTCGATGGAAAGTCGTTTGAGATCGGCGGGTGAGTCGATCGTCTCCAGCAGGCGGCTCAAGTCTCCTCCTCGTCGGGTTCTCCCAGATCGGCCTCGAAAGGCTTACGCACCGGCGCTTCGCCCTCTTTGGCCAGGAGCACTTCGATTTTGCGTTCGGCGGCGTCGAGCACTTCCTGCAGTTGCTTGGACAAGGTTACGCCCTCCTCGAACGTGGCGACCGCTTCCTCCAGGGGCAGCTCGCCGGATTCGAGTTTGTCCACAGATCGGAAGAGCACACGTCTGAACTCCAGTCACCGAATACGATCTC
>CALBTQ010000190.1 GCA_937967875.1 uncultured Pseudomonadota bacterium | reverse complement strand
CCTTTTTCTTTTTTTTTTAAGTATACGGCAACCACCCAAATCTACCCTCTTCCCCTACCCGACGCTCTTCCGATCTCCATCATGCCGCGCCGTCCGGCGATCAAGAAGTAAGCGGCGATGCGTGTGCGCCTGCTGCTGTGTTTGCTGCTTGCCGCCGCGTTGCTGCTGCCGGCCTGCGGGCTCAAGGGCAAGTTGATCCCCCGCGACAAGCTGGAAAACGAAGAGACCGGCCTGCCCGACGAACTGCGTTTGTATCCGCCCAAGCAAACGCCGGCCGACGCGCTGGGTGTGGGCGACGCCATGCAGGGCCTGGACGACATCGATTCCATCCGCGAACGCGAGTTGACGCCCACGCCGCCGCCGGTCGACGAAAGCGAGGAAGAATCGTGAGCGAGCGCGCCATTCCCTTCGTCAAGATGAGCGGCAGCGGCAATGACTTCATCATGGTCGACAACCGCGCCGGAATTTTGGATCCCGACAACCTTGGCGACTGGATCCGCGCCGTGTGCCGGCGTCGCGTCTCCGTGGGCGCCGACGGCGTGATTCTGCTGCAAGACGATCCGCTGCGCGAAGTCGACTTCGCCTGGCGCTTTTTCAACAACGACGGCGGCGAAGCCGAAATGTGCGGCAACGGCGGACGCTGCGCGGTGCGCTGGGCGCACGAACTGGGCCTGGCCGGCGCGCAAACGGCCTTCCGCACGAAGGTGGGCGTTATCCGCGGCTGGGTGCTGGGCGGACGCGAGGTGCGCGTGCAACTGACCGAGGCGCACGATTATCGTCCGGCGGTGAACCTCGCGCTGCCGACCGGCCCGCTCGATGCGGCGTTCCTGAACACCGGCGTGCCGCACGCGGTGTTGATCGTGGACGACGCGCAAGCCGTCGATGTCGAGACGCTGGGACGCGCCATTCGCCGGCACGAAACGTTCGCGCCGCAGGGAACCAACGTCAATTTCGTGCAGGTGACCGGCGAACACGACGTGCTCATTCGCACCTACGAACGCGGCGTCGAGGGCGAAACGCTCGCCTGCGGCACCGGCTGCGCGGCGGCGGCGGCGACGCTGGCGCTGGCCGGCAAGGTGCAAAAGCCCGTACGTCTGACCACCCGCTCGGGCGAGGTTCTCACCGTCGATTATCAGCCGGGGGGCGAGGTCGTCGCCGGCCTGACGCTGCAGGGGCCGGTGCGCACCGTGGCGCGCGGCGAGATTGAGCCCGAGGCGTGGGAGTAAACGGTCAACGTTTCCGCATATCCTCACGATCGATCGTCACTCTTTACTCTGAAATGAAAACTTGAAATCCGAGGCGCTGCGAGGGGCCGCGTGACGGATCGAGGGGCCGCGAGGTTTTGTGAGGCGTTATCGGCCGGCCGGAACATCGTGAGAGATCGGAAGAGCACACGTCTGAACTCCAGTCACCGAATACGATAT
>CALBTQ010000189.1 GCA_937967875.1 uncultured Pseudomonadota bacterium | reverse complement strand
GAGTTCGTATTCGGTGACTGGAGTTCAGACGTGTGCTCTTCCGATCTTGCCGACGAAGGATCTGAAAGCGGTGCTCGACGGATTGGTCGAGGAATACCGCACCGGCCGACGCGGCGTGATCATCGACCTGGTGGCCGAAGGCTACCAGATGCGCACGCCGCCGGAAAACCAGGAATGGGTGAAGATGCTGGTGCAGTACAAACCGGTGCGCCTGTCCAAGGCGGCGCTGGAGACGCTGGCGATCATCGCCTATCGGCAACCGGTGACCAAAACCGAAGTCGAGAAAATCCGCGGCGTCGATTGCTCCAGCGGCATCGCCAAGCTGATGGAACTGAATCTGCTGAAGATCCTCGGCCGCCAGGAGATCCCCGGCCGGCCGTTCATTTACGGCACCACACCCGATTTTTTGGAGGTCTTCAACTTGTCGTCGCTCGAAGATCTGCCCAGCCTCAAGGAAATCGAGGAACTGGACCCGAAGGATGTGGAAGCGTTCGCCAACGACCTCGCCCAGAGCGGCGACGCCGAAGTGACCGAGGAAGAGCCCGAAGCCGATACGGTTGCGAACGCTGAGCCGGTCGCGGAAGCCGAAGAAGACACCTACGACGGCACCGACGACGTCGAGCCCGGCGAAGGCGAAGACGTCGAAGACGATATTGAAGACGAAGATGGGCCGGAAGACGAAATTCTCGACGAGGACGACGAAGAGTTCGAAGAGGATCCCGAAGAGGAGATCCTCGACGAAGACGACGGAGAATACGAGGAGGATCCGGACGAGGACATCGACGAAGAAGAATACGACGAGGATATCGACGAAGCGGAGTTCGAGGACGACGAAGAGGAGATCCTCGACGAGGAAGAGTTAAGCGAAGAAGCGGAAGACGAAGCGGAAGACGATGAGCAATAAGCAACCGGTGTCGTTGGATCAATACCTGGCCCTCGCCGGCTACGGCGGACGGCGCGAGGCGGTGCGGTTGATCGCCGCCGGCCGGGTGAAGATTGCCGGCGAGACGGTCACCGATGCGCATCGCGAAGTCGTGCACGGGCAGGATTACGTGCGCGTCGACGACAAGCTCATCAAAAAGCTGTGGCCGCAGATTTATCTGCTGCTCAACAAGCCGGCCAAGACCATCACCGCGACCAAGGACACCGGCGACCGGGCGACGGTCTACGATCTGCTGGGCAAATACCGCGCGGTCGTGCAGTCGGTCGGACGGTTGGATTACGATACCGAAGGCGCGCTGTTGTTCACCAACGACGGCGACCTGGCGCACGCGTTGACCAGCCCGGCGTCGAAAGCGCCCAAGACCTATCTGGTCAAAATCAAAGGCCACCCGACGCCCAAGGCGCTCGAACAGTTGCGCAACGGTCTGGACATCGGCGGCTACGTGACCGCGCCGGCGCAAGTGAAAGTCGCCGACCGACTGAAGATGAATACCTGGTTGCGCATTACGCTGACCGAAGGAAAATACCGGCAGGTGCGCCGCATGATGGAAGCGATCGGCCATCCGGTGCTCAAACTGCAGCGCGAGGCGATCGGTCCGATCACGGTGGCGGACCTGCCGCTCGGACAATTCCGCCTGTTGCGCGCCGGGGAAGTCCGCACGTTGAAAGAGTTGGTCAAGGTATGAACAGACTGCGTTGGTTGTTGATTGCGCTGCTGGCGGCGATGCTCATCGCGCTGAGCGCCTGCGACGCCCCCGTGCCCTCGACGCCGCTGCCCGACATCGACGGCGGCATCGACGTGCCCAAGCTGAACGGCCAATTGGCCATGTTCACCCTGATCCGTCAGGCGTTGGCGCTCTACCCCGATCGCGAGCGGGTCAAGAACATCCCCATCGATGCGGATCTGCCGCAAATATGCGACCGTCCGGTGATCATCTCGATTCATCACCAGAACAGTCCGCCGATTTGGGGCGTGGGCAAACAGGGGTGCATCCACGAGGCGATTCTGCGCGCGGTTTACCAGATCGTGCAGGACCCGAATTTTCAGAAGTACTATCTGACCAACCTCGACAAGGTGGCCGTGCGGGTGGAAATCATGTTCTCGCGCCGCCGTCTGGATTTCGGCAAAAACAAGTTGAGCCGCATTCTCGTCGAACCGGGCATTCACGGTTTGATTTTGCAAAACGGCGAGCAACTGACTTTCCAACCCGGCTTCAATTATCTGTATCACGGTTGGGAGCCCGAAGAGCGCTCCAAGGGCATGAACGCGGCGCGCCTCAAGCAGCAATTGGAATACCTCGCCGAGGCCGCCGACGTCGGCGATTGGCGCGATTACCCGATCTATCGCTATCGCACGATCAGCATCCTGCAGCACCGGCCGGACTTCTTCCCGCTGCCGATTCTGCGCGATTCGCCGCTGATCCGTAAATTCGGCAGCCGGGAAATCGGCCGCGCCGCCGTGGACGCCGGTCGCTACCTGAACAAATCGTTCAGCAAAACCAACCAGCGTTTCTGGTATCAGTACAATCCGATCGTCCGCGAAAAAAGCAGCTTCTTCGATTACAGCACGGTCCGTCACGCGAACACGGTTTATTCGCTGGTGACGTTGTACAAGGCCAGTCGCAAGGACGAATTCTACGAAGTGTCGCAACGCTCGATGGACTGGCTGATGCGCCACACCGAACCGCCGTTGCTGGAGCCGGAACTGCTGTGCGTCAAACAGTACGGCCTGGCGCAACTGGGTTCGTCGGCGCTGACGCTGCTGGCGCTGTGCGAATTGCCCAAGACGATGCTCGATAAAATCGGCATCCAGCGCATCAACCAATTGGCGCGGTTCATTGTCGAAATGCAGGAAAGCGACGGTCGCTTTTACAGCTCCTATTGGCAGCGCCTGATCGGCTACATGCCCAAGCGACAAGCCGAATATTTCTCCGGCGAATCGCTGCTGGCCCTGGTGCGCTACTACCAGATCAACCCCAACATCGAATGGCTGCACGCGGCGCGCACGGCCGCCGAACAGCAGATCGAGCAGTTCAAAAAAAGCGGCGCCGTGAATTTCTGGACCATCCAGGGGCTCGCCGAGTTGTACCAAATCGATCCGGAACCGCTTTACGCGGATAATTGCTTCGCCATGGCCGACGATCTGCTCAAGCATCAGTGGGGCAATCCGCTAAAAAACAAAAAGGTGTATTACGCCGATTACCAGGGCGGTTTCGACAACACCCGGCCGCCGCGCACCCTGCCCGCCGCGGTGCGGTTGGAAGCGTTGCTGGCCGCGTATCGTCTGGCGTATCAGATGGAGCGCGATTACACGAAGTACGGCGACGCGATCATGTCGGCCACGTTCTTCCTGCTGCAAAATCAGTATCGGCGCGACAACAGCTATTACCTGCGCGTGCCCGAAGAAGCGCGCGGGGCGTTCCGCGCCGGGTTGATCGATCCGCGCGTACGCATGGACTATTGCGCCCATGCCATTTCGGCGCTGACCGGCGTGTACGACGTGGCCTACATGCGCGAGACCGGCACGGTGCCCGAGGAATTCGACGCGGAAGGAACCAAGGCGCTGCAGAACGATCTGACCGCCGCCGATCAGATCAGCGAACAATCGAGCGACGACAAACAAAAGAAATAGTCGCGACTCAGAACATCACATAAACGAATTGCGGCGTCTGCCCGCTGAGCAGCACGGCGGCGACGATGATTAAAAAGGCCGCCGCGCCGAACGCCGCATCCCACCACCAGGACGATTTCATCATGACCTCCTAGTGCAGCATAAACAGCCGCAGGTATATCTCCAGCGCCAACCGCGGTTTGAAAAGAAACAACACGAAGCCCAAATCGATGAGGATGAACGTCCCCAGCCAGGCGGCGAATTTCGCCGCTTTGCTCGTCGACGGCGGTCCTTTGCGCCAGTGCTTGCGGTAGTTGCGGTAGAGGTTGAGCAGCACGCCGTGGTAAACGCCGAATAACGCGTAATGCACGCTCATTCCGTGCCAGACTCCCACCAGATCGGAAGAGCGTCGTGTAGGGAAAGAGTGTAGATCTCGGTGGT
>CALBTQ010000188.1 GCA_937967875.1 uncultured Pseudomonadota bacterium | reverse complement strand
GGCGTACGATTCGACCAACTGGTGGGCCAAAGGCGGCCTGCAGGGTCAGATCACCACCCACCTGATCATGACGATCAAAGGCGGATGGGCGGCCGCCGATTACCAGGAAAACGAAGACCTGGGCACCTGGCTGGCCGACGCCGAACTCACCGCCATGTTCCCGAGCCAAACCCAACTGACCGGCGGCTATCGCCATTACTGGCGCGACGCGACCAACACCAACTACTTCATCACGCACGAAGGCTACTTGCGCTTCACGCGGTTGTGGGGTTCGCGGTTGTTGACCTCGGCCTTCGGCAGTTACCAATACAACGAATTTTCCGAACCGTTGCCGCGGCACGAGGATTTCGTCCAGGGCAGCGTCGACGTTACGTTCCGTTTTGTCTATTGGCTCTTCATCGGCGGCGGGTACAAAATCGAGCATAAGCTGTATGATGACGACGACGTTCGCGAAACCAGCACACGCAACGTCGCCCTAATCCATTTACAAGCTCAGTTTTAATGTACACGAACCGCGTCAAAATTTTTGTCTTGTTGGTGGTCCTTGCGACGGCGATCTGTGCGTGGGCGCAAAGCGGCTATGAGATCGGTCCGGGCGACGAACTGCGCATCAGCGTCTACGACGAAGCCGACCTCGAACGCGTGGTCACCGTGCAAAGCGACGGCACCATCCGTTTTCCCCTCGTGCGCTCGTTCAAGGTCGGCGGCCTGACCGTGCAGGAAGCCGAAAAGGCGCTCGAAGAAGCGCTGGGCGCGCAATTCCTCGTCGATCCGCAAGTGACCATCGAGGTCAAGGAATACAAAGCGCACGTCGTCTACGTGCTCGGCTCGGTGCGCAAGCCCGGCTTTTTCGCCCTGACCGGTCCGACGACCGTGCTCGAGGTGATCTCCAAGGCCGGCGGCCTGAGCGAAGACGGCTCCCGCCGCATTTTGTTGATGCGCGGCAGCGCCGACCCGGCCCGCCTGCGCCAGATGATCGAACAATCCGGCTCGCAGGCCGGCGAAGAGGAACTGCGCCGCGCCGGGCTCGAACCGCCGGAGATCATCGACGGCCGCAAGCTGATCGACGAGGGCGACACCTCGCAGAACCGCCTGCTTAAATCCGGCGACGTCCTCTACATCCCCAAGATGAAAAAAGTCTACGTGTTGGGCGAAGTGGCGCGGCCCGGCGGCGTGCCCTACGACGAGGGCCTGACGCTGCTGCAGGCGATCTCGCTGGCCGGCGGCACCACGCAAATGGCCGCCAACACGATCACCGTCACCCGCAAGGTGGATGGGCAGGAAAAGCGTTTCAAATTGAAACTCAAGGCGATCATGAGCGACACCAGCAAGGATCTGGTGCTGGAACCCGACGACGTCATCGTGATCAAACGGCGCTGGCTGTAGGAGGAAGCTTCCGTGGCGAACCGGGCGACCGCGGCGATCAACTTCGCCGAACTGGGCAAGGTGCTCTACAAGCGGCGTTGGACGATCCTCATTTTCTTCCTGGTCGTCACCATCGTCGTCACCATCGCCACGCTGATGCAAACGCCCATCTACAAAGCCGTCGCCGTCATTCAGATCGAAACCGAGGCGCCCAACATCATCGGCTTCAAGGAGGTCGTCGCCCTCGGCTCGCAGAACTACTGGGCCTCCAAGGAATACTACGAAACGCAGTTTCGCATCATCCGCAGCCGGCCCGTGGCGGAGGAGGTCATCCGCCGCCTGCAACTGGACACGCAATCGCCCTTCGAGCACGCGCTCGATAAGGACAAGGCCCAATTGCTGATCAATATGATCCAGATTCAGCCGATCAAAAACAGTCAGCTCGTGGCCATCAGCGTCGAATACCACAACAAAAAACTGACCGCCGAGATCGCCAACACGCTGGCCGACGTCTACCGCGAACAGAACCTGACCAACAAGTTCGAAGCCTCCAAAGAGGCGCTCACCTGGCTGGGCCGCGAACAGAGCGACCGGGCGCGCCTGGTGCAGGAAGCCGAAGAAGAGCTGATCAACTTCCTGCGCGAGCACAACATCGTCAGCTTCGAAGAGCGGCAGAACATCGTCAATCAGCGCGTGCAGACGCTCTCGGACGCGGTCACCGACGCCAAGCGCAGCCTGATCGCCAGCCAGATCAACTACCAGAAGGCGGTCGGCGCCCAAAAAAGCGGCGACGCGCTGTCGATCCCCGAGGTCATCGCCAACGAGCTGATCCAGAACCTGAAGGAAGAGCTGGTTTTGCTCCAAAAGGAAAAGAGCAAAATGAGCAAAAAATGGAAGCCGGACCACCCGGGCTTCCAGAAGATCCAGAACCAGATCGACCAGCTCACCAAGGACATCGACGATGAAGTCGACGTGATCGTCGGCGGCCTGCAAACCACCTACCAGCGCGACCTGAGCCGCGAAAAGCAACTGGAACAGGAGCTGGAAGAGGCCAAGAAGGAAGCGCTGGACCTGCAACGGCTGGAGATCGCCTACCGCATCAAGAAGCGCGGCGCGACGGCCGAAGGCGAGCTGTACGACGAATTGCAGAAGCGCCAGAAGGAAACGGAAATCACCAAAACGCTCAGCGCCAACAACATCCGCGTGATCGAACCGGCGTTGGAGCCCAAGAATCCGATCCGTCCGCGTAAGCGCATGAACGTGATGCTCGGCGCGCTGCTGGGTCTGCTCGGCGGCGTCGGCCTGGCGTTTTTGCTCGAATACCTCGACACGACGATCAAGACCAGCGAGGACCTCGAGCGCACCGTGAACGTGCCGTTCCTGGGCATCATCCCCAGTTTTTCGGCCGACGAGGAAAGCACTCACGACGAGCTGTTCACCTATCGCTACCCGAAGAGTTCGGTCACCGAAAGCTGCCGCTCGATCCGCACGAACATTATCTTCAGCAGCGCCGGCATGAGCCTGCGCCGGCTGCTGGTCACCTCGGCCGGCCCGCAGGAAGGCAAGTCGACCGCGGTGATCAACCTGGGCATCATTTTCGCCCAGGGCGGCAAGCGCGTGCTGATCGTCGATTCCGATCTGCGCCGTCCGCGTCTGCATCGCGCCTTCAACGTGCCGCGCAAGCGCGGTCTGACCAACCTGATCATGGGCGAGTCGACCACCGAAGAGGTGATCATCCACACCGAAGTGCCCGGCGTCGACCTGATTCCCTGCGGCCCGATTCCGCCCAACCCGTCGGAGTTGCTCGGCTCGCCGCGCATGCGCGAAATCAGCGACGATCTGGCCGACCGTTACGACCTGGTGCTCTACGATTCGCCGCCGGTCGTCGCGGTGACCGACGCGGTGGTCATGTCCAAAACCGTCGAGGGCGTCGTGCTTATCGCCAAGGCGGGCAAGACCACGCGCGAAATTCTGTCCAAGGCGGTGCGGCAGTTGACCGACGTGGGCACGCACGTGCTGGGTTCGGTGCTCAACGACTTCAACATCCGCGGCGCGGGCTATCGTTATTATTATTACTATTATCATTACCGCTCGCGCGAAGGCGACGAGGACGGTCAGGAAAAGGTCGTGCGCAAGCGGGTGAAACGGCGGCGCAGATCAAGTTCCGACAGCGATAAGGGATAACCCATGATTCTGGTAACCGGCGGCGCGGGCTTCATCGGCTCGCACATCGTGCGTGCGTTGCTCGACGCGGGCGAGGCCGTGCGCGTGCTCGACAACCTGTCGACCGGGCGGGCCGACAACCTCGCCGGGTTGCCGGTCGATTTCGTGCGCGGCGACATCGGCGACGCGGCGACGGTCGCGCGGGCGGTCGCCGGCGTGCGGGCGGTCTGCCATCACGCGGCGATGATCAGCGTGCCGCGTTCGGTCGAGGATCCGCTGGGCAGCCACCGCACCAATGTCGACGGCACGCTCACTGTGCTCGAAGCCGCGCGAAAAGCGGGCGTGCGGCGCTTCGTGCTCGCCTCCAGCGCCGCGATCTACGGCGACGAACCGTCGCTGCCCAAGTCCGAACAATCGCCGCAACGGCCGCAGTCGCCCTACGCGATCCACAAGCTCATCGGCGAACAGTACCTGCGCCTGTACCACGACCTGTACGGCATGGATACGCTCAGCCTGCGTTACTTCAACGTCTACGGCCCGCGGCAGGATCCGGCCAGCCCCTACGCCGCGGTGATTCCGCTGTTCATCGCCGCGTTGCGCGACGGCCGGCGGCCGACGGTGTTCGGCGACGGCCGGCAAACGCGCGATTTCGTCTACGTCGGCGACGTCGCCCGCGCCAACGTGGCCGCGCTCAACGCGTCCGCTCCCGGCGGGCGGGTGATCAACGTGGCCGGCGGACGCCGCATCGATCTGCTCGAACTGCTGGAAACGCTCGGCCGTATTTTCGCGGTGGATCCCGAGCCGCTGTTCGCGCCGGAACGTCCCGGCGACGTGCGCCACAGCGTCGCCGCCGTCGAAGCCGCCGCCCAGGTGCTGGCCTTCCGCCCCGCCGTCGAGTTGCCCGAGGGTCTGGCGGCCACCGTGGCCTGGAGCCGCGGAGGGAGTTAGCATCCGCATGACAATGCTCGGTCGCGAACGTTCGGTGCTTGTTGCCCTGGAAGCGCTGACGCTCGCCGCCGTTTTTTTTCCCGTCCTGTTCTTCGGCGGACACGGCGCGTTTGCCCGCGGCGTCGAGGGCTTCCTTGGGGCGATCCTTCTGGGCCTAGTGCTGCTGGTGCGCGCCCGCAAAGGTCCGGCGCGACCGGTCACCCGCCGCAAACTTCCCTACCTCGAGCCGTGGCTGCCGTTGGCGTTGCTGGCCGGCTTCGCGCTGGTGCATGTTATCCAATTGCTGCCGCTGCCCGCGTCGCTGGTGCGTTTGCTGGCCGGTTGGTCGCCCGCCGGCGCCTGGGGCCGCCTGACGCCCGATCCCGAAGCCACGCTACGGGCGTTGATTTCCTGGCTCGCGCCGGCGGCGGTGTTCGCCGCGATCACCCTGATTTACGACACCCGCGGCGCCGCGCGCCGGTTGTTCATCGCCTTGTTGCTCGTCGCCGCCTTCACCTCCTTTTACGGCATCGCCGAGGTGGTCAGCGGCAGCGAGACGATCTGGGGCCTGCCCAAGTCGGCCTATCGCGGCTGCGTCACCGGCTCGTTCATCAACCGCAACAACTTCGCCGCGTTCATGACCCTCGGCCTGGGCGCGGCCCTCGGCCTGGGCCTGTACGGTTGGGCGAAACTGGGCGGCGGCCAGCGGCCGGAGGGCGGCGTCGAGCGCGTGACGTTGCTTGTGTTCGTCGCCGCGCTGTGCCTGGCCGGCGTGGTGCTTTCGCGCAGCCGCGGCGGTCTGGCGAGCGTCGTGCTCGTGGGCTTTCCCGTCGGCCTGTTGTTCGTCGGCCGCAAGCGCCGCGGGGCCTTCGTCGCCCTCGCCGGCGCGTTGGTCGTGCTGACCGTTCTGCTCAGCGTGTGGATCAGCCGCGAACCGCTCACCCAACGCTTCTCCGCCTTGCCCGATGAAGCCAACGCCGAGGACGCCCGGCCCGCCGCGTGGATCGCCTCGGTGCGCATTTTCGCCCGCGCGCCGCTGTTGGGCGCCGGCGCAGGCACCTTCGAAGATCAATTCCGCGTGACGCCCGGCACGGGCATCCAGGTGCGCTACAACCACGCGCACAGCGATCCGCTGGAGTTTCTCGCCGAAACCGGCATCGTCGGCTTCGGCCTGCTGTCGGCCGCAATCCTCTGGACCTTGCTGCTCACCGGGCGCGCGTTGCGCCGCCGCCACAGCCGTTTCGCCCGCTCGCTGACCGTCGGTGCGATGGTCGGCCTGGCTGCGGTGCTCGTGCACGGCCTGTTCGACTTCCCGTTACAGGTTCCCGGCGTGCGCGTCGCCTGGTTCGCCATGCTCGGCGCGGCGTATCTGGTCGCGAACCGGAGGTTGACGCGATGAAGCCGCGCACCGTCGTCATCGTTGCCGCGTTCGCCTCGCTGCTGGCGGTGCTGGCCGGCAAGAGCCTGACGATGACCTTCAGCGCGTTCCATGCCCGCGAGGTGGCGCTCGAACGGCGGCAGATGCAAATGGCGCAGGAACGTCCGTCGCCGGCGCATCTGGCCGAGGAGCTCGAACGGCTCGACCGCGCGCTGTATTGGTCGGGTTGCGACAGCGATTCGCTGTACCTCAAGGCGCGCAACCTGCATCGGCTGGCGTTGCTGGACGACGAGGTCGACCGGCGTCCGGTGCGCGCGGTGCTCGGCGAGCGGGCCGACGATCGCGACGCGCTGCTGACCGCCGCCGTCGCCGCGTACGATTGCGCTATCGCCTGCAACGCGCTGGTGTCCGGCGCGCGTTTCTGGCGGCTGAGCGCGCAAATGTCCCTCGCCGAGCCGGATCGACAGAGTTGGCGCGAGCAATACCGCGACGCTCTCGCGGCGGCGCTGAAATACGATCCGCAGGACGCGGTGATCCTGCGCGCGGCGGGCGATCTGGCGCTGGCCTACGACGACGAGGAGGCGGCGCGTTCGTGGCATCGGCAGGCGTTGGCGTTGCGGCTGGACGGCCTGGAGGAAATCGCCGCGCAGTGGCTGGATCGTCTTGACGGCCCGGCGGCGCTCGACGAGGTGATCCCGCGCACGGGCGAAGCGCGCCGGCGTCTGGCGCAGTTCTATTTCGGCGAGTGGTTGTTCGCCGATGCGCGCGAGGTGTTCGCGACCGCGCTGGCGTTGGAGGGCAAAACGCCCTTGTGGCCGGAAGCGGACGAGACGATTTCCGACGGCGATTTTCGCGCCGACGAGAGCCTGTTGTTGCATCCGTGGGAAATCGAACCGGTGCGCAACGTGCGCCTGGACCACCTGAACGACAAACAGGAAGGATCGTTTTTGCGCGCATCCTTCCGTCATGGGCCGTTCAACTGGTACCATGTGTTCCAGCGCGTGCCGGTCGAGCCCGGCCGCCGGTATCGACTGAGCGCGCGCGTGCGCGTCGATGGCTTCGTCGCGGTCGAGGAGTTCGGCGTCGAGGCGGTGCATCCGTTCGCCGCCGAATTGTACAGCGCTGGGGCGCGTTGCCGGTCGGGCGGCGCGTCGGTCGAAAACGACGATATGCCCGTCAGCGCCGGGCGGTTCGTCGACGTGGCCGTCGAGTTCGACGTGCCGCCGGGCTTGCGCTTGTTGACGGTACGCCTGCGGCGTTTCGGCGTCGGTCAGGCGGAAAAAGGGACGGTCGATTTCGCCGCGGTGTCGCTCAAGCCCGCGGCCCAACCCGAGGCGGGCGATGAGATCGGAAGAGCGTCGTGTAGGGAAAGAGTGTAGATCTCGGTGG
>CALBTQ010000187.1 GCA_937967875.1 uncultured Pseudomonadota bacterium | reverse complement strand
CGAAGAACGGGAAGAGCCGCCAAATTCCGATGCACCCAGAACTGGTGAAGGTTCTCAAGGCGAATCGTCACCTCAAAGGGGAGTTCGTCTTCTGCCGCGCGGATGGATCGCCGCTAGAGGTGAACGACATCCGAAAACCGTTTTTCTGGCTCCAGAAGAAGGCAGGGTTGAAGAGAATCAAGTTCCACGAGGTGCGGCACTCCTTCGCATCGCAGTTGGTGATGAATGGGGTGCCTCTCAAGTGCATCGCTGAGCTGCTTGGGCAAAGCTCGATCCAGGTGACCGAGATTTATAGCCACCTCTCCCCGAGCGTTCACCGGGACGCGGTCCACGGAATACAACCGACCGCCACCCACCACCAAAAACAGAAGGTCGCCATCGTCCCCTAAGCTCCGAACCGCATCATTGAAAGTGTTACAGTAAGTGTTACAGCTTGGGGAAACCTACAAGGAAAAAGGCCGTAACCTGTTGAAGTTACGACCTTTTATTTGGTCGGGATGACTGGATTTGAACCAGCGACCCCCTGGTCCCGAACCAGGTGCTCTACCAGGCTGAGCCACATCCCGACGCTTCAGGGACGATCTATTTACATAATCTTATTGCCGGTGTCAAGAAGTATTCAGGCAAGATGCGAATAGGACTTTGATTATTGGGACGGATCAACGAAATTCGGCGCTTTTACAATGGTAAAATGCGGCGGTCAATCTCTCACGCCAGGTCGAGGTCGGCCTCTTTGAGCGCGCGAATGGGCGCGGCGTAATCCTCGTGGCTGAAGACCGCGTTGCCGGCGACCAGCACCGTTGCCCCGGCGCGCGCGAGGGCGCGGGCATTGTGCGGGCCGACGCCGCCGTCGACCTGAATGTGCACGTCGTTGAAGCCCACGTCGTCGAGCATCGTGCGCAGGGTTTGCACCTTCTCCAGCGCCGAGGGGATGAATTGCTGGCCGCCGAAACCCGGGTTGACGCTCATCAGCAGCACCATATCGACCGAATCGAGTACGTGCTCGATCATTGCCAGCGGCGTGGCCGGATTGAGGCTGACGCCCGCTTTCTTGCCCGCGGCGTGGATCTGCTGCAGGCAGCGATGCAAGTGCTTGCACGCCTCGACATGCACGGTGATCCAATCGGCGCCGGCATCGGCGAACTCCTGTACGTAGCGCGCCGGCTCCTCGATCATCAAATGCACGTCGAGCGGCAAATCGGTTTCCTGACGCAGGGCGCGCACGACCGGCTGGCCGATGGTGATGTTAGGAACGAACAGACCGTCCATCACGTCGACGTGGATCCAGTCGGCCCCGGCGTCGGCCAGAGCACGCACCTCGTCGCCCAGGCGGGCGAAGTCGGCGGACAAAATGCTGGGAGCGACAATCATGATTTCTCCTTGCGCACGAAGCGCGCGGCGAAAAAGCCTTCCGTACCCGTGCGATGCGGCAGTGACAACAACGTTCCCCGATCCTGAATGAAAACATCGTAGCGCGGAGGGAGTCCTTCATGCAAATCGCTCAAAACAAACTCCGGCTGCGCGGCCAGGAAGCCGTCGACGACACGGTCGGTTTCCTCCTCGGTGTAGGTGCACACGGCGTACATGAGCACCCCACCCGGCCGCACGTGGCGCGCAGCTTGCTCCAGAATGGCGGCCTGCACGCTCGCGAGCCGCGCCGGATCGTCAGGGCGCAGCCGCCAGCGGATTTCCGGATTTTTCTGCAAGGTGCCTAGCGCGGAGCACGGCGCGTCGACCAGGATGCGATCGAATTGCATGTCGTCCTTGATCGCGAAATCCTTGCTCGCGTCGGCCTGAATAAGCGAAACGTTCTCGATGCCCAGACGCTTAAGGTTCTGGCTCAGCAGCCGCAAGCGGCGCGGATGAATATCGACCGCGTACACCTGCCCGACCGGTGCGACCTTCTGCGCAAAGAAACTCGTCTTGCCGCCCGGTGCGGCGCAAACATCGAGAATCAACTCACCCGGATGCGCGCCGAGCAGCTCGGCGACGATCTGGGCCGCTTCGCTTTGCACGAGAAACAAGCCTTCACGAAAGGCCGGCAGTTGTTCGAGCTGGGTGAGATGCTCGACCGCAACGCCCGCCGGCGCGTATTGAGCGGCGCGCGGACGCAACTGCGGCAAGGCCTGGATGAGCGTCGGGCGATCGGTTTTCGCCTCGTTGACACGCAGAACCAGCGGCGGTCGCTCTTGATTGGCGGCCAGCAACGCGGCCATCTGCTCGTCGCCGAACCGTTTGGCAATGGCGTGCACCAGCCATAGCGGATGCGACCAACGGATTGACGCGGCCTGATAGGGATCTTTCAGGTGCGGCACATGCCCGTTTTTTTCACCGCGCGGCAGGTGGCGCAGCACGGCGTTGACCAGACCGGAGGCGCGTTTGGGCACAAGCTTGACCGCTTCGTCGACGGCCGCATGTGGCGGAATGCGGTCGAGGAACAACAACTGATACGCGCCGATGCGCAGGGCGTCGGCCACGCGGTGTTCCATCTTGTCGAGCGGACGATGCGAGACCTGCCCCAGACGCCAATCCAGATAGGTGAGATGGCGCAGCACGCCGTAAACCAGCTCGGCGACCAGGCGGCGATCGTTATCGGCCAGCGAGGATTGCTTGAGCGCGGCGTCGAGCGCGAGATCGGAATAGGCGTTGTCGACCAGCACCCGCCGCAAAACCTGCATGGCGAGCGCGCGGGGATTGTTCATCATGATTCAGGTCCGAACATGTCTCCGACTTTCAGCGGCACGCCGTTGAGAAACGCGGCGGCGGGCATCTCCTTTTTCCCCTGCATCTGGAGTTGCCGCAAGATCACGGCGCCCTCGCCGGCGGCGACCAGCAAGTCCTTTTTTGCTCGGAGCACTTCGCCCGGCGCGCCGTGCCCCGCAACCGGTTCGGCCTGCAGAATCTTGATCGTCTTGCCCTGCCAGAAGGTGTACGCGCCCGGCCAGGGCGTCATGCCGCGCACGCGGTTGACGATCGCGGTCGCCGACTGCGTCCAGTCGAGCAGACCGTCTTCCTTGCGCAGCATCGGCGCATAGGAGCCCTCTTCCGGCTGCGGTCGCGGTTGAATTTCGCCGGCGAGGTAACGGGGCAGCGTTTCGACCAGCAGGTCGCCGGCGAACTCGGCCAGCTTGACCAGCAGCGTACCGGCGTTGTCGTCGGAAGCAATGGGAATGGCGCGTTCGGCGAGCACCGGGCCGGTGTCGATACCGGCGTCCATTTTGATGATCGTAATGCCGGTTTGCGTTTCGCCGTTGACCAGCATCCAGTTGACCGGCGCGGCGCCGCGATAATGCGGCAGCAGGCTCGCGTGGGCGTTGATGCAGCCGTGGGGCGGAACGGCGAGCATCGCAGGGCGCAGAATTTTCCCGTAGGCGGCCACGACGATCACGTCGGGTGTAAGCGCGGTCAACTCCTGCCGCACCTGGTGAGTGATTTTTTCCGGCTGCAGCACCGGCAGGCCGTGGGCCAACGCGACTTCTTTAACCGGCGGGGGCGTCAGTTGACGATTGCGGCCGGCGGGCCGGTCGGGCTGGGTG
Organism: uncultured Pseudomonadota bacterium; assembly: GCA_937967875.1. GTDB lineage: Bacteria > Lernaellota > Lernaellaia > Lernaellales > Lernaellaceae > CALBTQ01. Next base: position 3,685 of record CALBTQ010000187.1, on the reverse strand, counting down.
ACGACAAGTTCCGGCACGTGGCCGGCGGCAAGCAGGCGCGTGAGGATCGTGGCCGCATACTGCGGCGTGCCGAAGTAAAACCAGCGCATGGATCAGGTACCGCTCGCCTCGCGCTCCTGCGCTTCTTTGCGCAAACGCTTTTTAATTTGGGCCCGTTTGAGCGGGCTGATGTGATCGATGAACAGGATGCCGTCGAGGTGGTCGATTTCGTGCTGAAAGACGACGGCGGGAAAATCCTCGACCTCGTACTCGACCGGATTGCCGTCCATGTCCTGCGCCTGAACGACCAGATGATACGAGCGGCGCACCTCGGCGTTGAAGCCGGGCACGGAGAGGCATCCTTCCTCGTAGTAGACTTCGCCGTCGCGTTCGACGATTTCCGGGTTGGCCAGCATCAGCAGTTCGCCGGGCTTGCCGTCCTCGTCGCGCACGTCGACGGTGATCACCCGCTTGGAAACGCCCACCTGCGGGGCGGCCAGACCGACGCCGGGTTCGGCGTACATTGTTTCGGCCATGTCGCGCGCCAATTTTTTCAGCTCTTCGTCGAACTCGGTCACCGGTTCGGCTTTCTGCCGCAGGACCGGATCCGGGTAAATGCGTATTCTGCGAATCGTCATCATGCTCCCTTGGCCATTTCGGCCTTCTGGGCGGGCAGGTCGACATGGAAGGTCGTGCCGCGCCCCACTTCACTTTCCGCCCACAAACGACCGTTGTGGTCTTTAACGATACCATAGCTGATCGACAATCCCAGCCCCGTTCCGTCGCCCACCGGCTTGGTGGTGTAGAACGGGTCGAACACCTTGTTCAGTTTTTCGGCGGGAATGCCCGGACCGGTATCGCTGATCGAAACCCGTGCGTGATCCACCGTCGGGTGGATGGAAATACGGATTTTCCCCTTGCCTTCAATCGCCTGGATGGCATTGTGGATGATGTTCATGAACACTTGGTTCAACTGGCCGGGCGAACCCAGCACCATAGGCACCGCCTGATAGTCGCGCTCGATCTCGATGCGGTTTTTGTACTCGTAGTAGAGGATCTGCAGCGTGGACTCGATGCCCTCTTCCAGGTTGACCGGCAGTTTTTCGCTGGAGTCCATGCGCGAGAAGGTGCGCAGGTTCTGCACGATCTGCTTCATGCGCTCCGCGCCGGTGCCGATGTTTTTGACGATCTTCTTCACGTCCTCGTTCAGGTAATCGTACTCGATTTCCTCTTTGACCTTGTCGATCTGACCTTTGGCTTCCACGGTCAGATCGGTGCTTTCGTACTGGTTCATCAGCTTCATGATCGACGAGAGATTTTCGTCGAGCAGTTGCACCGAGGCGGAAACGAAGTTGAGCGGATTGTTGATTTCGTGCGCGATGCCCGACACCAGCACGCCGAGGGAGGCCATTTTTTCCGATTGCAGCAACTGTGCTTGCGTGGACTTGAGCTCTTCGTAGGCTTGCTGGATTTCCTCGTTGACCCGGCGCAGTTCCTCGTTGGCTTTGGCCAGTTCGCGCGAGCGGATTTCCACGTTGCGTTCGAGCTTGATGCGCTGGGTGACGTCGCGGGCCAACTCGATGCCGGCGATGATTTCGCCGTGCTCGTCGCGAATGGGGCTGCCGGTCGATTCGTAGTAATGCAGGCGGCCGTCCTTGGTGTACATGCGGCGCAGGCTGTGATGCACCTCGCCGGTGTCCATCGCCTTGCGCACGGGGCAGCCGCCGCAGATTTCGTTTTTATGCTCGTAGACCTGAAAGCAGAATTCGCCGGTGTGGTCGCCGAAGTTTTTCACCAACACGTCGTTGACGTAGATGATGCGCATTTCCTTGTCGACGATGGAGATGCCGTCGCCGATACCGCGCAAAAAGGCTTCCATCCGCTCTTTCTCGGCGGCCAGCTCGGAGTCGAAGGTGGCGCGGATCTGATCGGCCAATTCGCGGCGACGATCGTTGAGCAGCATGTCGAGTTGCTGGATTTTTTCGCCGAGGCCGCCCAGTTCCTTGATCTCGCGTTCCTCGGCGCCGATCGTCGAACCGCCGTCGGCCAGGCGGGTGGTCAGATCCTCGACGAAATCGAGGCGGCGAATGAACCACAGACTGATGATGATGCCCACCGCGACGATCATCACCGCGGAGACCATGAGCAAGGAGAGATAGAAATAGTTGATCTGATCGACGTGGATAAAGCCGACGACGGCGACCGTCAACGGCAACAGGGCAAGGGCCAGGAAAATCGCCAGGACCTTGAGTTTTAGGGCTCGATTTTTCGTCTCGTTATTCATTCATCAACCGGGAGTCACCACAATGCGGTCGCGGCCCCCTTCCTTGGCTTCGTACAGAGCTTCATCGACCAGTTTAACCAGTCCTTCGCGATCCTCAACCTTCGGATGCGGATAATAGGCGATTCCGATGCTGACGGTCAGATAGAAACGCTGCCCCTCCGGCGGGAGGAACGGATGGCTCTTGAGATCGGCATGGATGCGCTTGGCCAGGAACTTGGCGCGATCGATGCCGGTGTGTGGCAGAATGATCAAAAATTCGTCGCCGCCGTAGCGCGTGGGAAAGTCCGTTTCGCGGATGTTGCGGCGGATGATTTCCGTCGTGCGCCGCAACACGGCATCGCCGAATAAATGCCCGAAGGTGTCGTTGATGTTTTTGAATTTGTCCAGATCGATCATCATCACCGACAGGTACAGGTTGTAGCGCTTGGCGCGGCCGATTTCGTTGTCGAGGATGTTGAGCATCTGCCGATAGTTGAAAAAGCCGGTCAAGCCGTCGGTGACGCTGAGTTGTTCGAGCTTTTTATTGGCCGATTCCAGCTTGGTGTTCTTGAGTTTGATTTCTTCCTGAGCCTTGATCAGCTCGAGGTTGGCCTTGGCGAATTTTTCGCTCATCTCGATGGCCAACTCGCGCTGGCGGCGGTATTCGTCGGCGAGCTTTTCCATTTCGCTTTTCTGCTCGACGAGAATTTCGTTGACCTCTTCCAGCTCGCGGTTCTTGTCGATGACGTCGTTGGTCAGGCGCTTTTTTTCGTCGACCAGGTCGTAGCGCTCCAGTTCTTGCGCCACCATTTCCTTGATCGCCGCCGGATCCCAGGGCTTTGAAACGAATCGCTGCACCTGCCCCTTGTTGATGGCGTCGACGGCGGTTTGCATGTCGCCGTAGCCGGTGATCAACATGCGGCCGGTTTCCGGATGTTCCCGTTGCAGAATCGACAGCAGCTCGATGCCGGAGATGCCGGGCATGCGTTGGTCGGTGATGACCAGGTGGACCGGTTCGGTCTTGAGAATTTCCAGCGCTTCTTCGCCGCTGCGGGCTTTAAATATTTTATTGCCCCGTCGCAACGTGGAAACAAGGAGATCGAGGTTCTCTTCTTCGTCATCGACAATCAGAATATGATGCTTGTCGAGCTTGGCGTTCTCTTGCGCTTCCCCAATCTTTTCTTGCATACACCTCTCCCTTTTAAACCATAGAATACCAATCAAAGCCCGGCGGGATCAAGTTTCTCCTGCAACTTGTTTAAAGGACGGTCACCGGATCGATATCGAGCTTGAAGGAGGCCGAAATTCCCTTCTGTTCGTCCAGGATGTTCAGCAGGCGCGAACACAATTTATGCAAATCAGAAGCCTTTTCCGCTTTAATCAGCAACTGCCAGTAGATCGGAAGAGCACACGTCTGAACTCCAGTCACCGAATACGATATCG